>NZ_JALKIM010000025.1 GCF_023050945.1 Anaerobiospirillum sp. NML120448
AGGTTATTAAGGGAACTTAATAATTATGGTAACCTAAGAGTGAGTAAGGAGGTCTCATAAAAGGGAACCTAGTAACCAACCCAAGAAGCTCCCTCCATAATCGCAAGGTTTGGAGGGAGTAGTTCACCGTACTTAGTTGTGCTTATTGTAATATAGTACTTAATGCCTGTTTAGATTTAGGAGTGGTGTGATATGGCTAATCGTAGCTATCTTTTTGTTAAGACTAAGGATGATGAGTGCAAGGGCCTTAGTGAGTGTGCTTATGAAATTCCATTAAGCCATATTTTGTTGGTTAGTGGTGATACTCAAAAAGTCACCTCTCGTGTCTTTGATAGTGATTTGCCTTGGGCTATTGAGGGAGATTTTGATCAGGGCTATAAGAAGCTTTTTGACTTCTTAGAGCAGTGTAAGAGCAAAGACATTATTAGCACAGAACAATATGAGCAAATGATTACCGAGGCTCATGCTGCTTTAGACCAATATCTTAATACAGGTGCTAGAGTTCTATTAGAGCCTGTTGAGATCTTTGAGATGGAAGATCCTGAGGACTTTGAGGAATTTGACAGCTCTGCGTACGACGAAGATGATGAGCTTGCTGATGCTTTCTTTGCTTTCATGGTAGACGATGTAATTAATACTATGATTAAACCATCTTCTGGCTATATCAAAGATAGCTTAGCCCAGCTACAAGTATTTAAAGAGCAAGGTCAAATGGACGCTATCGATGAGGCCTTAGGCTTAGAGTGGGATGAAGTATTATTCTACGATCCAAGCTAAAGATAGCATTTTTTAAAGCTTAATAAGTTCAATCAGTCCCCTGATAGCCGCAGTTATGGCCATGGCCATGGCTGCGAGCCATCAGGGGATTTGTTTTGTTTGCTAAACAACCAGTATTCAACCTTTGTTGAGGCGTAGTATTGGGTAGTGTATAAGTATTAGTGCTAGCCATAACTTGATTGAAGCTTAGGCATTAAATGATAGTGCAAGACAGTACGGAGCAGATCTGCGTAGAAAAATGCAAAGTATTGCAATGTAGAGTAGGAACTTGGTTGCTAAGTGTAGCTAAGGGCAAGACTGGAGCAGGGTTGGACAAATAGGGATTGTGGCAGATCTGGAGTGAGTTGGTACGTGGTATATACATGTGTATGGGGACGTGAGCTCAAAATGGTGACGAGGGGCGGGTGATTGAGATGGTGAGTAGTGGCTGTGAGGGGATTTTTTTTTTTGTGGTAGGGTTGGGTAAAAGGTCGTAAACGATTGCGATTTTACGGAGATTGTTTGAGCTATGGTAGTTGTAGGGTTGGATGATGTTTTTTGGTGAGGAGGAATTATGGGAGGTTTAATGGGGGTAAAATGGGATTTTTATCGATATTTTGAGCATATCTATAAGTGAGCTAATATTCTTAGTTGATAAAAATTGCGCAAAATTTGAGCTATATCTTATTTTCATTGATAAATACGAAAATTTGCGGGCCGATATCACAAATTTAGTGATTAAAGTTTTAATAATTTAGTAGATAGCGCTAAATTACAAATACGCAATCGTTTTAGATAACGTTGCGCATTGTCATGAAAAAGAAAACATGAAAAGAAAAGTAATAATAGCTTTTCTTAATTGTAGTAAATACATGTTATATAAGCACATTCAATGCTAGCGTTTAGCTTCTTTATTATTGCGACACCTCTTTGCTTTTAGTGCCGTCTGTTCTAAACGTTTTGTTTTGTGGTTTATTTGAGGAGTCAGAAATGAGAATTTCTAAGTCTTTACTAGCTTTAGGTTTAGGTGCTATTTTAGCTTCCACCACTTTTGCCCAAGCCGCAGATGATAAGATTGTAATTGGTTTCTCTCAGATTGGTGCAGAGTCTGAGTGGCGTACTGCAAATACCAATGATGTTAAGGCTGCTGCCGAGCGTGCTGGTGTAGAGTTAAAGTTCTCTGATGCTCAGCAAAAGCAAGAAAACCAAATTCGTGCTATTCGTACCTTCATTTCTCAGAAGGTTGACGTAATTGGCTTCGTACCTATCGTTGAGACTGGTTGGGATAACGTATTACGTGAGGCCAAGCGTGCCAAGATCCCTGTAGTTGTTATGGATCGTGACTTAAAGGTATCTGATGACAGCTTATACGTTGCTAAGATTGGTACTGATCAAGTAGAAGAAGGTCGTAAGGCCTTTAGATGGATTGACGAGTATGTCACCAAGAACAATGTTAAGCCACGTAATGGCGGTAAGACCATTAATATCGTAGTACTTGAGGGTACTGTAGGTGCATCTGCTGCTGTAGGCCGTACCAAGGGCTTTAATGAGGCTCTTGCTGCTTCATCCAATAAGGATCATTATAAGATTTTAGCTTCTCAAACTGGTGACTTCACCCGTCAAAAGGGCCAAGAGGTTATGGAGTCTTTCTTAAAGACCTATCGTAACGACATTGATGTGCTATTTGCTCAAAACGACGATATGGCTTTAGGTGCCATCCAGGCTATCGAAGCTGCAGGCTTAAAGCCAGCCAAGGACATTATCATTGTAGGTGCTGATGCTGTTAAGGGCATGTTCCAGGCTATGATTGAGGGTAAGGCCAACGCAACTGTTGAGTGTAACCCACTTCAGGGCGACCTCTTCTTTGAGACCTGTAAGAAGATCTTAAACGGTGAGAGCGTACCTAAGAGCGTATACGTTGAGGAAGGCGTATATGATGCCTCTACCGCAGCTGAAGTATTCCCAACCCGTAAGTACTAATCTTAACTTTTGTGCTTAAGAATAAGTAGTAAACACACACACATAACAAGGGCTAGGCCTGGAAGTTATAGAGGAACCAGCCCTTAGCATGTGCCCTAAATTAAATCTAAAAAGGAGCTCACTGCTACATAGATTGCATAACAATGTAAGCTGCGTAGTTGGGGGCTTTTTTTTATGTTTGCCATAACTTAATGGCTATCCCAAAAGATAAATGACAGATAAAGGGCTGTTCTTTTTATTTAGCCCAAATCGCAAACGATTACGGAATCGTTAAGATAAGCTAGATAAAAACAGGGTTTCTTGATAAATAGCATGCGTTCGCAAATTATCGGTTACTCAAGAGCTTAAAAATAACTTGTCATTCAAAACGATTTAGACAAAATTTCTGGATTTAATTTGGTTAGTAGATAGGGCACAGCTTTCATTATTGTTACAAGATGGAGGCACTCATGGGCGAAAATGATGAATTTATCCTTCAAATGAAGGATATTGACATGTTCTTTCCAGGAGTTAAGGCGTTAAAGAAAGCCAAGTTTAACCTTAAAAAAGGTGAGATTCACTCCTTAATGGGTGAAAACGGCGCAGGCAAATCCACTTTAGTTAAGGTTCTAACTGGTGTATACCATAAAACTGCTGGTCAGGTTTTTTATGATGGCAAGCAGATTGAGCCACAATCACCACTACAAAGTCAACAAATTGGTATTTCTACCGTATACCAAGAGGTTAACCTCTGTGGTAATTTAACCGTTGCTGAAAATATTTATATTGGCCGTGAGCCACGTGGTTCTTTTGGTCAAATTGACTGGCATAAGATGAATAGCCAAGCTAAAGAGCTCTTGAAAAATGAGCTTGGCTTGGACTTGGACGTGGATAAAACTTTAAGCTTCTATCCTGTAGCCGTTCAACAAATGATTGCTATTGCTCGTGCGATTGATACTCAATGTAAGATTTTAATCTTAGACGAGCCAACTTCTTCATTATCAGATCGTGAAACCGAGCGCCTCTTTGCCATTATGCGCAAATTAAAGGCACAAGGTATTTCCATTATCTTTATTTCTCACTTCTTAGAGCAGATTTATACCATTTGCGATCGTATTACCATTTTACGTGATGGTGAGTATGTGGGCGAATATGATATTCCTCACTTAGAGCGCTTGCAGCTTATCTCTAAGATGATGGGTAAGGAAGTTAACGAAAACCAAATCGAGTCCAATGTAGATAAGTCTGTACCAAAGGACGAATACATTGTTGAGACTAACAATGTGGTAGTTGATGGTAAGGTAAAAGACTTAACCATGAACATTAAAAAGGGCGAGGTTGTTGGTTTTGCAGGTCTTCTAGGTTCTGGTCGTACTGAAATTGCTGATATGCTCTTTGGTGTTACCCCAATTAATTCTGGTGAAATCAAAGTAGATGGCGTATCAGTAAAGGTTAAAGAGCCAATGGATCAAATGATGAACCGCATTGCTTTTTGTCCTGAGGACAGAAAGATTGCTGGCATCATTGGTGATCTATCAGTACGTGAAAATATTATTTTGGCGCTACAAGCTAAAGATGGCATGTTTAAACATATGCCTATGAGTGAGCAAAAGGCTTTAGCTGATAAATATATTGAGCTGTTACGTATCAAAGTTTCAGATCGTGAGCAGTTAATTAAGAACCTCTCTGGCGGTAACCAGCAAAAAGTAATTATTGCTCGTTGGTTAGCTACCAAGCCAAATCTTTTAATTTTAGATGAGCCTACTCGTGGTATTGACGTAGGTACTAAGTCTGAAATTGAGGCCTTAGCCGTACGCTTAGCTAAAGAGGAAGGTATGAGCGTGGTCTTCATCTCTGGTGAGATGGGTGAAATGGTTCGTACTTGTTCTCGTATTTTGATCATTCGTGATCACGAGAAGTTAACCGAGCTCAATGGAGATGAGATCTCTACAGCCCATATTATGCAGGCTATCGCAGGAGACTATCATGGAAGCAATTAAAAAATTGTCATCAAGCTCTTTAGCATTGCCTTTAGCAGCTTTGTCTTTACTGCTCATTTTCAATGCTATTTTCGTAGATGACTTCTTTTCTATTCAAATGATGGATAACGGCAATCTCTATGGCCGTCCTATCGATATTTTATACCGTGCTTCATCTTTAATTATCCTCTCCTTGGGTATGACTTTTGTTATTGCCACTGGCGGTGTGGATATTTCTGTAGGTGCAGTAGTAGCTATTTCAGCAGCTACTTGCTGTCTCTTACTGGGCGGTGATGTTAGTGGTGTGCCTGACTATCCATTTATTGTTGCCATTATTGCTGCTTTGTGTGCAGGTGTCATTTCAGGTATTTGGAATGGTACTTTGGTTGCTAAGTTTAAGATTCAAGCCATGGTGGCTACCTTAATCTTAATGACTTCTGGTCGTGGTATTGCTCAGCTGTTAACTGATGGTCAGATTATTACTGTTTACTATAAGCCATTTAGCTATATTGGCGGTGTAATTCCTGGCTTTATGTTACCTACTGCCATGTTAATTGCTTTTATCATGGTAGCTTTAGTAATCTTCTTAGATAAGAAGACTTCTTTAGGCTTGATGATTCAATCAGTTGGCATTAATGCTACAGCTTCACGTTATGCTGGTGTTAAGGTAACAGCTGTTTTATTTGCTGTTTATATCTTCTCAGGCTTTTGTGCAGGTACTGCTGGCTTAATTGAAAGCTCCTTGATTAGAGCTGCTGATGCCAACAATGCAGGCTTAAATATGGAAATGGATGCCATCTTGGCTGTTACCTTAGGTGGTACCTTGATGGTAGGTGGTCGTTATTATATTGGTGGTACTATTATTGGTGCGATCACTATTCAGACCTTAACTACTACTATGTATGCCATAGGCGTTCCTTCTGATATTTTGCCAGCTATTAAAGCTGTAGTTATTTTATTGATCATTACCATTCAGTCAGAAAGATTCAAAGAAATGTTTCGTGCTTGGCGCTTAAAGAAGCTCGATTCATCAAACTCTAAGGAGGTCGCAAATGGCTAAGTTCTTTAGTAATTTAGTAGCCTCGCCACGCTTTTCTTTCTATGTGACGACCTTACTATTTATTATTTTGTTTGGCATTGGTGCTGTCTGGTTTGAGGGCTTCTTTTCTTTACAAGTATTTTTAAACTTACTCATTGATAATGCCCACTTAATCATTATCACTGTAGGTATTACTTTTGCCATTATTTCAGGTGGTGGTGGTATCGACTTGTCGGTAGGTGCCGTCTTATCCTTAACCTGTATGACTTTAGCCTTTTTAATGCGTGATACTGATATCCATCCAGTATGGTGCATGGCTATTGGTTTATGTATTGGTGTAGTAATTGGCCTTATTAATGGCTTCTTTATTACTTACTTTAAGCTCCAGCCATTTATTGTAACCTTAGGCACAATGTTCTTATGCCGTGGTTTAACCGCTATGATTTCTCGTGAATCAGTAGCTATCAATAATGAGTGGTATGGCGAGCTATCCTTTATGTCAGTTGAGATTGGCGATTCCTTTATCTCAATTGGTGCTATCTTAGCCCTAGTAGTGGTAGTAATTGCTACTTTAGTATTACGTTATACCGCTTTTGGTCGCTCTGTATACGCTGTTGGTGGTAATGAGCAATCTGCTCGTTTAATGGGCTTAAAGGTCGATCTCATTCGTATCAAGGTCTATATCATTTCAGGTTTCTGTGCCTCTTTAGGTGGTATTGTCTTCTCTTGGATCATGCTCTCTGGTAATACTTTCCACGGTATGGGTATGGAGATGGATGCTATTGCCTCATCAGTTATTGGTGGCACTCAATTAATGGGCGGTGTAGGCTTTATTCCAGGCACCATTATTGGTGTAATGATTCAAGGTACCATTTTAACTATTATTAACTTCCAAGGTTCCCTATCAGCTTGGTGGACAAAGATTGTAGTTGGTATCTTATTATGCTTATTCATCGTAATGCAGGCATTAGTTAACGAGCATAAGAACCGCTTAATGAGCTTAAGCGCAGAGTCTTTAAATAAGAAAAATGCCAAGAAATAGACTAGCTAACAGCAGTCAATTCAAGGCTTAATATCTTGCCATCAAACCAGTTTAGCATAGCAGCCAAGCCTTGCGTGGCAAGGCCACACGGAGCAAGGCCTTGCATGGCAAGTCCATGCAAAGCTTGGCTCTTTGCAGGCTGGTTTGGGGCAAGGTGTAAGAAAAAATTTTAAGAGCGAGCTTATTTAAATAACTGCGCTCTACAGGCTAGCTATTTTGGCCTGAATAAACCCATAATATTTTATGTAATAGGTAAATGAGATGAGTTTAGATTTATTGCAATGTTCCTTAGGCATTGAGTTTGGTTCCACCCGTATTAAGGCTGTATTAATTGATGAGCAATGCCAAGTAGTTGCAACTGGTGCACACGATTGGGAAAACCGTTTAGAAAATGGCCTCTGGACTTATTCTTTAGATGACATTTGGTCTGGTCTACACTCTTGCTATGCTTCCTTGCAAGCTGATGTAAAGGAGCGTTATGGCCTTGAAATTACCAAGTTAAAGTCTATTGGCTTTTCTGCCATGATGCATGGTTACTTGGCCTTTAACAAAGAAGATGAGCTTTTAGTACCATTTAGAACTTGGCGTAACTCCAATACTAATGCAGCCTCTGCCAAACTTACTGATTATTTACAATTTAATATTCCTGAGCGTTGGTCTATTGCTCACTTATACCACTGCATTATTAATCATGAGAGCCATGTTAAGGATGTTGCTTTCTTTACTACCTTAGCTGGTTATATTCACTTCAAGTTAACTGGTCAAAAGGTATTAGGTATTGGTGATGCTGCTGGTGTGTTCCCAATTGATTCTAATATCAAGGACTTTGATCAGGACTTACTTGCTAAGTTTGCTACTTTAATTGAGCCTGAGGGCATGCCTTGGCAAATTAAAGACTTATTACCAAAGGTTTTAGTAGCTGGTGATGATGCAGGTTCATTAACAGCAGAAGGTGCTAAGCTTTTAGACCCTAGTGGTAAGTTACAAAGTGGCATTCCTCTTTGCCCTCCAGAGGGTGATGCTGGTACTGGTATGGTGGCTACTAATGCTGTTGCAGTACGCACTGGTAATGTTTCTGCTGGTACCTCAATTTTTGCCATGATTGTACTAGAGAAGGCCTTATCTAAATTACATCGTGAAATCGATATGGTAACCACTCCAGATGGCTTACCTGTAGCCATGGTTCATGCTAATAACTGTACTTCTGACTTAAATGCTTGGGTAAATCTCTTTGGTGAGTTTGCCGCTTTATCAGGTAATAAGCTTGATCCAAATGATCTTTATGGCATGCTCTATCGCAATGCTTTAGAAGGAGATGCAGATTGCGGCGGCTTATTAAGCTATGGCTATTTATCTGGTGAGTTCATTACTGGTCTTGAAGAGGGCCGTCCATTATTCGTAAGAACTCCACACTCTAAGTTCAATTTAGCTAACTTTATGCGTACCCACCTTTACACTTCTTTAGGTGCTATCAAGATTGGTATGGATATCTTAGTTAAAGAAGAGCACGTTAAGATTGATCGCCTCTTAGGTCATGGTGGTTTATTTAAGACTAAGGGTGTAGGTCAGCAATTTATGGCTGATGCTGTGGAAGTACCTGTATCTGTTATGGAAACAGCAGGTGAAGGTGGCCCATGGGGTCAGGCTGTATTAGCTGCCTTTATGGTTGATAAGAAAGATGGTGAGACCTTACCAGAGTTCTTAAACAATAAGGTATTTGCTAATGCCCAAGGCTCAACTTTAAGCCCAATTGAGCAAAATGTAGTAGGCTACAATAAGTTTATTGAGCGTTATAAGGCTGGTATTGCTGTTGAAAAGTGTGCAGTTCAAGCTTTAGCCGATAGCGAGTAGGTCTAACAGGCACACTTGCACTTTACTATATACCTCTAACCTACAAACATATTTTAAATCTCAGTTTAGGGATCTTATTCGTAAACTTATCCTGGCCAGGCAAGGCCAGGCTTCTCCTGCCCTTGCCAGACGTTGCCAGACCAAGTTTGGCTTGGCCATGGCCATGGCCATGGCCAAGGCTATGGCAAAGCCTGGCTTAGTCCAGTTTGGCTAAGGGTAAAAAGGTAATAGTGGTTGGGCCTTGTTGCAAGGGTGCCTCATAGAGCTTAGTGCATAAGGCTTGTATAAGGTGCAAATTTAAGAGCCTTTAGGTTCTTGACTTATAATGCGGTGCACACACGAGGTTTTTGCCATGAAAATTAAAAAGATATTTGCTACAGCCGCTATGGCTTTAGCCACTTTGGGTTCTAGTGCTGTATGGGCGAATAATCAAGATCCAGTAAGAGTTTTTTACTATTCTTTAAATGACATGTACATCAATCAATTGAGTACCTCATTACAAGATTTAGCTATTGGATCTGGAATTAAGATTGCTCAATTTGATGCTCAAGATGATCTCATGCGTCAAGCATCGCAAATTCAGACAGCTTTATCCGTCAACAAGAAAAAGACTCCAATTTTGGTAAATCCTGTTGATAATCAAAATGGCTTAAATGCTTTGCGTGCTGCTAAGCAACAAAATGTTCCTATTATTTTCTTTAATCGTAAGCCTACCCAAGAGGCTTTAAGCAGCTATAAAGATGCTTGGTATGTAGGATCTAACATTAATCAAGCAGGCTATTATCAGGCCTCACTAGTAATAGAAGCTTTAAAGCAGCATCCAGAGATTGATCGTAATAAAGATGGTTATATCAATTACGTAATCTTAAAAGGTGAGCCATCTCATGTAGATACTGCTGCTCGTAGTAATGTTTTTGTAAGAACCATGCTCGATGCAGGTATTAAGCTTAAGCCTGTGGCTATTGCTAGTGGTCAATGGTCACCAAGCGTAGCTCAAAATGAGATGACTAGGATTATTAGCGAAAAAGGTATTGCTTCTATTGAACTGATTGTTAGCAACAATGATGCTATGGCTTTAGGCGCAATTAAGTCTTTGCAGGCTGTTGGTTATAACAATCCAGATGTTCCTAATAGCCAATTTATTCCTGTTTTTGGTATTGATGCCATTCCATCAGCTTTAGAAGCTATTGAGCGTGGTGTTATGACTGGTACTGTGCTTAATGACTATAAGGCCACTGCTGATGTCATGATACGTATGGCTAAGGCTTACATTGATGGTCAGCCAATTACTGAGGATTTAATAGGTTATCCTATTAAAAATTGCACCATAGAAATTCCTTACTCCCCAATTTATAACTTTAATCTCGGCACAGCTGCTGCTGAGACTAAGAAATAAGTAAGTTTCTACTAACCAAAAGCTCGCTATAAGCATAATGATCTTCATTGATGCTTAATTGAGCCTCCATATATCAAAAGAGCACCTTAAAAGGTGCTCTTTCATTATATGAAGAGTGAGGTATTATGCTTTTAAGTAGTCGTAGCAAACACGCTCACCATCACCACCTGGACGCTCATACTGAACCACACCAATATACTTAAAGCCAAGCTTATCCATAATATGGAGCATAGGCTTATTGTTCTTATGAGTATCAACACGAATATAATCGTGGTTCTTCATTACTTCATTAAAGATAAACTGCCCTGCACCAAAGCCGCTAGCAGTGGCTAAGCGGTGAATAACTACATAGTCACGATCAGCTTGCCATTGGCCATCTAACTGATGGTAAACAGGCTCGTAATTAGATAGTACAAAAACACCCACTACAAGGTCATTTTGGCTATCTTCAATGCAAACAAAGGCCTCATTTTTAGCAAGAGCATCCACCAAGGTAGAGCTATTAGGAAAGCCATTAGTCCATTGGGTGGTATTGCCATAGCTGGCCATATAGGTACGAGCTTCATCAAAAAGCTCATCAATACGTGCAAAGTCGCTTTCTTTAGCTAATCGAATTTTCAGCATAGTAATCAGTCCTAAATATTAATTTGGGCGTACATAATCGTAGGCTACACGATCGCCATAGCCAGGATAATGGACAATGCCGCAGAACTTAAAGCCAAACTTTTCTAAAAGATGAAGCATGGTCTTATTGTCCTCGTGAGTATCAATACGAATATAAGGATACTTAGCGGTCAGCTCTTTAAAAATGAAATTACCAGCACCTTTTTCAGGAAGAGCTCCCATACGATGGATGACAATGTAAGGCTCATCAGAATTCCATTTGCCATTTTGTAAGCGATCGTATTCAGCTTCGTAATCACCAAGGGCAAAACTAGCAAGTACTTGGTTTTGCTCATCAACGCATACATAGCCATGACCAGAGAGCACGTCTTGGGCTACTACTTTAGCAGTAGGGTAGTTTTCATCCCATTGAGTAGGGTTGCCCTGAGCTTTCATATAAGCACGACAAGTATCAAACAGTTGGTCTAAAACAGCTAAATCCTCTTGGGTGGTTTTTCTAATGAGCAAGCTACACCTCATACTATAAACTACAACTAAAGAAAGAGTCTTTGAGTATCTAAAGTTAACAATTTTTCCATAGGTAAGATACATCATTAATAAACAGAATCTTACTTATGTATGTTAGTGCCTATATTAGGCTAAACCGATACGCAAACCTATATTTTATCAGCATTACTACCAGACAACAAAACTAACTTGCCATCAAGTCTACCCACCAATACCTGACCAATCTTTTAAGATCTGTGCTCTTAAGGCAGAGGCTTGATAGGATAAATAAGGAAAAGAGCTGGGATGATATGGGCTTCTTGGTTGGTGGTGCGCCCTGTATGGTTTTTATTATGGAGAGAGGCGCACCAGAGTAGGATAGGTGGGGCAAGTTTTAGAGCTAGCTTGATGAATTTTGATCGTTGATGTGTCCCTTGGAGTGGTACTCGCTAGAGTAGCGCTCAAAGTATGAGTGGCTCTTTGGGGTTGGATCCTGATTGGACTTTACCATAGCACGTACTTCTTTAGGGGTTACTTTAAAGCGGGCTTTAAAGGAGCGATAAAACTGCTTATGGTCTGAATAGCCATGCCTTCTCATAATGGTTGAGATTAGAGTTTTGGTCTCTGTTAAATCATTGTAGATATGACAGAGGCGCAATTCAGCCACATAGGACAAGAGGCTCATGCCTACTGCGTCTTTAAAGACACGGCAAAAATAGCGTGGATGCAAGTTGATAAGATCAGCCATATCCTGGAGTTTAATTTGTTCATGGTAGTGAACCTTTAAGTAGTCTAGTACAGGCTGAATACGGCGCAAGCTCATATTCTTGTTAAGAGCAATTGCAACTTTAGCCTCGGCCTCTAACTGTTCAGCACTAGGTCCTCGGCGTAATACCTTGGTCTCTAGATCTGGTTTTTTGCTAGTTTCTTTGTTATTTGAGGTGGTTAAAACAAAGTCATCATCCTCATCATCAAGCGAGAAACTATAAGGCATACATTGGTTGTTTAAGTTAGTATCACTCTTATTAATTTGTGCAAAAGAAACTAAGTCTTTATTTAAAGTGCTGTTAATCTCAGGTGCACTAAGAGCAAGAGTAGATAAATCACTGCTATTTGAGCCTGAGGTACCATGGAGAGATAAGCAAGATAGATCGTTACTATTGTTATCAGGATATAAGTTAGTATCAAGATTCATATCGATATTGATCTGCTTTTCTTGATTATAAGGGTCGAGTTGAAGAACTTTGTTGCTATCACTAATCCCCATATAACAAGTATGGTCAGGCATAATATGCTCAGTGGTAAAAGCATTAGTCTTGCTGGATAAATCATTAATGCTAGGCATCATTAAGGTGGTGCTACCAGGCAAAGCATTAACAGGCTCTTTTTCTAATAAAGCATCAGCATGTTGTTCTAAAGCATGTTGCTGAGCTAGACACTTATTCTTTAAATTAGAACCTAGCGCAACCTTATGCTCAAGATGGCTTTCTGGCTGAATATTTGGAATTATCATCTCCATGAGGCAAGATAATATTCCGTATAAGCCATGATTAAAGTGCACTTTAAAGCCTAATTCACCTTGGCAGTATTCGTGAGCAACAGTAAGTTCTAATAAGTATTGGGCCATTTGCTCTAAACAAGTCAAGGAGGCACGTTTAAGATCAAAGCGTAGTGGCATAGGAGAGTCATAATTAAGTTCTGACTCTAAGAAGCTCTCAGGAATTTGCAACACATAGGCTTCGTTATAACTGGTACAAGACGAGTTATGAAGCTCATTACTGTTGATCAAAACCAGATTAGCGCCTTGGGCGTTTAAAGAGCATTGATTAGGAAGATCAGCCTCATAGGTAGGCATAGGATCACTAAAGACCAACTTAGTCTGCTTAAGCTCACTAATACTTTTAGGCAAGACACTAGGAAATGCAGGAATAGCACATTTCATACAGGCGTGAGAGGTAGCCTGATCTGGGGTTTCAACTTTTAGCTTACCCTTAGTCAGTAAAATAAGCTCTAAAGCTGGATGATAGTGAAAAGGAATAAAAGAGCCATAGTCACCAGAGCGGAAAAAGCGTACAGGAAGCTTTTCATAAGTAATGATAGGCTCAAGATGGTTAACATGATTTTTTCCCATAGCTGATAATCTCCACAATAGGCTTATTTAAGGCAATATATCATAGTTTGACGCAGATCCCAGAATCTAAATAAGTGAATTTAGCCCCATACAAAGTGAGTATAGTCCCTAGAGACCTATTATCAAAAGGATTAATATTTATCCCGTAAAGTATAGGGTGTATCCCCATACAGATACGGATATCTTTGTTAATTGAAAAAGATTCCCGCTTAGGAGCCTTAGCTAGTTGTAATGAGGAGAAAAAGCTAGCTGCAAGATAGGTCAATATCTGTAAGAAAGTATGCTTTACTTGTGAGGAAATTATTCTAGGACTGTTAGGAGAATATTACCTAATAGTAAGTATTAGCTAGTTCTAGCTTTCCCTAAAAATCCGTGCACGAGCACGTGATCTTAAATGGGACACTATTTTTTTAGCCATGCTGTTAGTCTATATGGCCAACAGCATGGCTAGCTAGTTTTATAGGCTAGACAGATAATCATTAAGAGGGGTGTTGGTCGTGAGCAAGTCTTTTCTTAACGGAGCTAATTTAGGCAGTTGGTTAGTGTTAGAAAAATGGATGAGTCCACAGCTATTTCGTAATAGTGATGCTGACGATGAGTATTATTTGCCTAGAACACTTGAGCGTAGCGATTATGAAAGTCGCATTGCTCAGCACCGTGCCGAATACATTAGCGAGCGTGATTTCGTACTATTAAAAGGCATGGATATTAATTCAGTTCGTATTCCTGTTCCTTATTTTATCTTTGGCGATCGTGAACCTTTTATTGGCTGTATTAATGAATTAGACAACGCCATGAGCTGGGCTGAGCACTATGGTATCAGCGTATTAATCGATCTGCACACAGCCCCTATGGGACAAAATGGCTTTGACAATGGCGGTATCCAAGGTGTGTGCAAGTGGAGCCAAACTCCTGAGGAAGTTGAGTTTGTCCTTAGTGTGCTAGAGCGCCTTGCAGTGCGTTATGGCAATCATAAGGCTTTATTAGGCATTCAAATTTTAAATGAGCCAATCTCTGAGCGCATGTGGAATCTTATAAATCTTCCTAAGCGCTATCCAGCTCGTGATCCTCAATTGGCCGCAGGATCTGCTCCTAACACTTTAGACTTTTTACGTGATTTTTATACTGAAGCTTATCAGCGTATTAATATGCACCTAGATTGCGATAAAAAGGTGGTGTTCCATGATGCTTTTGAGCTATTAGCTTGGCAAGACTTCATGGCTGATAAGCAAAAATACCCTAATGTCATTTTAGATACCCACCAGTATTTAATGATGGTGGAATCAAATGGCTGTGAGCAAAAGTTAGAAAGCTACCTTGATTACTTAGAACATAATCTCAAGGCCCAATATCTTGAGGCCTGCAAAGTTCATGATGTGATTTGCGGTGAGTGGTGTATGTTCAACTCCTTAGCTTGTGGCTATGACACTAAGGGTGGCCAAAGTGTACTCAACGGCGTAGTTTCTGATAGCTCCAATCAAGGTCTACCATTAGCTGAGCGTACTAAGATTTATCAAGCCTTATGCAAAGCTCAAATGAATATTTGGAAGCTAGGTTTAGGCCATTATTATTGGAATTACAAAATCTTGTTTGACACTGTTAATTCCAAAAACTGGATAGGTTGGGATAGCTGGGATTTAGGCCGCTGCCACGCCTTTAACTGGTTTAAATCAGACTTTTAGTCGTATCGTGTCTACTAGCGGCACCAAACTTCACCATAGATTTCTCTCATATAGAGAGCTCCAATAGGCGCACCCATCAAGCCGAGCCTAGCCTGGCCATGCTTGGCCATGCCTGGCTATGCCAGTCTGGCCCATGCCAGTCTGGCTGACCTGGCTAAGCGCAGGCAATGCCTAGCTTATCCTTGCTTGCTAAGAGGGCCTTGATAAGCTGCTGTTAGCTGGAGCTGCCAGGGCGGGCGCTTAAGAGCCAAAGTTTTTTCAAGAGTTCCATCATGATCACTAATCCTATTTTTAAGGGTTTTAACCCAGATCCTTGTGTTTGCCGTAAGGGTGATGATTACTATGTAGCAGTATCTTCTTTTGAGTGGCTGCCTGGTATTCCTGTATATCACTCTAAAGATTTAGTACATTGGGAGCTCTTGACCCATGTACTAAGCGATCAAGTAGATTTAACTAAGTTGCCAAGTGCCAAGGGTATTTGGGCTCCTTGCCTTACCTATTGTGAGGCCGAAGATAAGTTCTACGTGGTTTATGGCGTAATGAATTCTATGAATTCCCGCTATTTTGACGTGGACAATTATGTAATTAGCGCCTCTGATATTTGCGGCCCATGGTCAGAGCCTGTGTATTTACACTCTAGTGGTTTTGATGCTTCTATTTTGCATGATGATGATGGCAAAAAGTATGTAGTAGCCTTAGAGTGGGAAACTCGTGAGGGCTATGAAAAACCTGGTGTAATCTGTATTTGTGAGTATGATGCTCAAAATAAAAAAGTGGTAGGCTATCCTCAGCGTATTTGGGCGGGCACTACTAATCGTGGCTGCATTGAGGCTCCTCATTTAACCAAGAGCAATGGCTACTACTATTTAATGTGTGCCGAAGGTGGTACTGGCTATAATCATTGCGTGACCATGGCTCGTGCCCGTAATCCTTTTGGCCCTTATGAGGCTGATCCTCTAGGTGCTATTGTCACCTCAACTATTAATGAATCTAATGAGAGACAAGATCCTGACCATTTAAAGCCAAAATACTTTAACCCAGATTCAGTACTACAAAAGTCTGGTCATGGTTCTTATGTGGACTTACCTAATGGTGAGACTTATTTATTCCATTTAACTGCTCGTCCTTTTGTCCCAGAATTATGCTGCACCTTAGGCCGTGAAACAGCTATTCAAAAGATGAAGTGGTCTGAGGATGGTTGGTTGCGTCCTTACGATGATAATGTTTTAGCTAAGCTTGAGGTGCCAGAGCCAAACTTACCTCCAGTAGAATTAGCAACTCCTAGCAATGCTGATGATTTTGTAGGTGAGAAGCTTAATAATTACTATTATGCCCCTCGCATTATGCCTAATACATTTGCCTCTGTTGCAGAGCGTCCTGGCTATGTGCGTATACGTGGTTGTGAGTCTCAAGCCTCTTTAAATAAAGTAAGCTTGTTAGCTCGTAAATTAACCTCAGTTTACGCTACTGTTACTACTGCTATGGACTTTAAGCCTGAGGTCTATCACCACAGTGCAGGTTTAATCGTATATTACGATAATCAAAATTATGTATTTTTACGTAAGTACTACTCTCAGACCTTACAAGGAAGTGCCATTTCTATTATCCATTTAGAAAATGGTGCTAAAAATGAAATGCTAAATACCCGCCTTAAGGTAGAAGACGATCGAGAGCTGGTATTTAGAGTTAACTTTAATGGTCGCAAATTTAACTTTGAATGGGGCTATAAAGAGCCTGGATGCGATATTAAGAGCAAAGTAGGGGCACTTACTAAGATTGGCCCTGAGTTTGAAACTTATAAGTTCTCAGATGAGTATTGCAAGTTTGGTGAATTTACAGGCACCTTTGTTGGTATTACTTGCTCTGATAGCCTCTTCCATAGTCACCATGCCGACTTTGACTTCTTTGACTATGAAGCTGATGAGAGCAAGGGCGTAGAGTAGAGATCAGTTTTTATTAAACACACACGTAATCCAAAGCATGGTGGCCCCAGTAATCATGCTTTTTTTGATATAAATCTGATGGCTTTGTAGCAAAAGTTGTATTACAAGGGCGAGGGTAAAACTCTAGTAAAAGTGCCTGAAAGTTAATACCTTAGCAGCAAAATAAGTGTGTTTAACAGTGTTTTTAATTAATTTGCCAGTATTTACAAAAAAAGTGTGTCATTGCACCTTAGTGAGCCAAAATTTACTATTAAGGGTTTTTGCTTGCTTTTGTGACTTTAATCACCGAAAATAGCGCAATTGAGTAGTATTGGAAATTTTTGTCAAAAACTTTTAGGAATTTGATCAAAAGCAAAATAAGGAATGCTGATTAAAAGGGATTTTATTGCACTTTAGTCAGTATTTTTTTTTATGAAATTTTTTTGCGTATCCATAATTTACTCAAGATTTGTGCTAGTACCTGTTTTTCAGGTTGGTGAGGCAACAAGTTGCATAGCTAAGTTTAGGTTGCCTATTAAGATCTAGTTAATAAGAAACGTGTTCAACGTTTATAGCTCTTAATAGGATGCTTAGATTTAGACTTATGAGTAAAACTTGTTTGTCATAAGGTACTTTGGTGTCTGCTGCTTAACAGCAATGACTACTGGTGTTTTTAGGAAAAGTTTATGTCGACAATTCCTTTTTTAACGTTGACAATCTCCATTGCCGCCATATTAGGAATTTTGCTTGGTGAAGTCCGCTATCGTGGTATCGGCTTGGGTATTGGTGGTGTCCTCTTCTCAGGTATTTTAGTCGGTCACTTCTTCCACGAGTGGTTTGGTTTAACCGTTCGTACCGCTGAAGGTTTGACCAGCGCTGGTGAAATTTTAACCTACGTTCAAGAGTTCGGTCTGATTCTGTTCGTATATGCTATCGGCGTTCAGGTAGGCCCTTCGTTCTTTGCCTCGTTACGCTCCATGGGCGCAAAGCTCATTGGTTGGGTAGTCATTATCATTGTAATGGGCTGTTCTGTAGCATTATGCCTCCACTTCATTGGTATCGTTAAGATTGATGCCATGGTTGGTATGTACTCTGGCGCTATTACTAATACCCCATCCTTAGGTGCTGCTAACCAAATGATCTTAGACATGCAAAATGTTTTAGGTCAGCAAGGTATTGATGCTAAGGCTCAGGGCTTTGATGAGTTTATCGTACCATCAGCTTACGCTATGGCTTATCCATTTGGCGTATGTGGTATCTTACTCACCATGATCTTAATCCGTATCATTTTCCGCGTTAATATCGAGGAAGAGGGTCGTAAGTATCTTGAGTCTAAGAGCGCAGGCCAAGGCAAATTTATTACCACTAACGTAACTGTATTATCAAAAGAATTTATTGGTAAGCCTTTATCTGCCATTCCTGGTGTACTTGAGGAGACCTTTGTTTGCTCTCGTATCAAGCGTGATCATGAGCTCATCGTTCCTCACAATAACACTGTCTTACAAGAGAACGATATTCTTCACTTAGTAGGTCCAAAGGATAAGATTGATCCAGTTATTACTACTGTTGGTAAGGTAGTAGAGAGCATTTTCTCCACTACTACTCGCGGTACTAACATTGTGGTACAACGTATTGTAGTTACTAACAATGCTGTAATTGGTAAGGAATTTGGTACTTTACATTTAGAAGAGCGTTTTGACGTAGTAGCTTCTCGTTTATATCGTGCTGGTGTGCAATTTATTCCATCCCATGATATGAAGTTACAATTTGGTGACTCTGTAAACGTAATTGGTACCAAGGAGCACATTGCTTCTGCCGCTAAGGTTTTAGGTAACTCTAATGCTGCTTTACACAAAGTTGCTATGTTACCAATCTTTATTGGTTTAGTACTTGGTATTTTATTAGGTAGCATCCCAATTCCAGTATCTGGCGTTCCAGCTCCTCTTAAGCTTGGTATCGCTGGCGGCCCATTAGTAATGGCCATTTTATTATCACGTTTTGGTGAGAGCTTAACTTTCAAACGTATTCGTTGGTTCATGCCAGCAGCTGGTTTATCAGCTTTACGTGAAATCGGCATTACCTTGTTCTTATCCATCGTAGGTGTTTGTGCTGGTGCTAATGGCTTCTGGGCAACCTTAACCCAAGGCCCTGGTGTAACCTGGATGTTATGTGGTGCTTTAGTAACCTTTATCCCAATCTTTGTAGTTGGTATCTTAGCTTACAAGATTTCTAAGGTTAACTACCTCGTACTTTGCGGTATGATCGCTGGCTCCATGACTGATCCTCCAGCATTAGCCTTTGCTAACGGTTTACACTCTAACCCAGAGGCTTCCTCTTTAGGTTATGCCACTGTATATCCAGTAACAATGTTCTTACGTATTCTTTCACCTCAAGTAATGATCATTATTGCTGTACTTTGTTCTGGTTTAGGTTAAACCATAGGCAATCTAAGTTAATCTAGATTGTTCTAACAACTAAAAAGGTCGCTCCTTACAAAAAAGAGAGCGACCTTTTTAGTTTCTAAAGCCCAATCTTTTGCCCTCCGCCCTCCGCCATCTGCCTTCAACCCTCAGCTCTACGTCATTCCACATCTTGATAGCTAACTAATGTATCCACTCTCTGAGCCGAGCGATCTCTAGCGCACTTTCAGCGCCCTGCACCCTGGCACTGCACTCTTGCCCTGCACACTGCGGGTTACGTTTGAGCATTGCGCTCTACACTTTCTACAATCTCTGTATACACTCTCTGCGCATACACAGCCTAAACATTTAAAGCTCAGCTTTTAAAGCCTCAAAGCAATGCCTAATGTACTCTTGCCTGGTATGCTCTTATTGCTAATCTTTAATCCATACAAAAGCCCAGTAGCAAAGCTCAAGACAAAAATCATCAGAGCACTGTGCTTACTGCAAGTAGCAAGAACCATCACACAAGCTCTTAAATGTGCTTCTATTCTTTTTTTGGGGAAGGCTTAGTAATTTAGCCATGCTTGGCATATGAGGTTAGGGCTTACTAAGCTTGCAAAGCGCCCGCTCCTGCTTACTTGCTTGCATCTGCAAATGACATGCGTCTAAAAGCACCATGTTAATTAAGGTCTGATTAATAGGCTTTAATGTGTTGAGTGAGGTGCTGCTTTAAGATTTCTTTGTGATAAAGGAGCTTTTAGATAAGTGTATTTATCTTTATCAATGCTATTTTGGTGGTTAAATGAGTAAATTAACCAAAAGTCAAAAAGGATAGCTGTACTTAGGTACAATTAGGGCAGTTTTATCTATGCAGCTTTAGTTTTTACATAGTTAGCGTTTTGATTTTGGGCATTTGCATAAGCAAGGAACAACCATGTTTTTAACCATTCTATACATCATTGGTATTACCGCTGAAGGTGTGACAGGAGCTTTAGCTGCAGGCAAGCGTAATATGGATCTCTTTGGTGTAATGTTTATTGCTTGTGCAACAGCTATTGGTGGTGGCTCGGTAAGAGATATGCTCTTTGGTCACTATCCTTTAACCTGGGTAAAGCATCCTGAGTATTTGCTTATAGTCTGTGTAGCAGC
This sequence comes from Anaerobiospirillum sp. NML120448, assembly GCF_023050945.1. Taxonomy (GTDB): domain Bacteria; phylum Pseudomonadota; class Gammaproteobacteria; order Enterobacterales; family Succinivibrionaceae; genus Anaerobiospirillum. The sequence goes on from NZ_JALKIM010000025.1 coordinate 20,419, forward strand.
ATTAATTACTACCAGAAGACCTCATTTCTTTGGTCGTTTAGAGCGTACTTTCTTAGTATTAGATGCTTTAGGTTTAGCTGTCTTTAGTGTCATTGGTGCCAAGATAGGAATGGACTATCATCCTAGTGGCATGATTGCTTTAATTGGTGCTGTAGTTACTGGTGTGTTTGGAGGAATTTTACGTGATATTTTTTCCGCCCGTATTCCCCTAGTTTTCCAAAAAGAACTTTATGCCAGCATTGCTTTATTAACAGGCATGATGTTTGTCGGTTTAGACTTTGTTGATAAGCACTTTTTTGCTATCGACCAAAATCTCAATATTATTATTTGTCTCATAGTAGGCTTTATTACTCGTCTCTTAGCTATTCGTTATCACTTAGGTTTACCTGTATTTACCTATAAGCCAAATGAAAATAAAAAAGAGGACAATACCAATGCCAATGCTAATGAGGCCAATATTAACCAAGCCGAAGTAACTAGCGAAACTCTTACCAACCAAATACAAGATAGTTTAGTTCCTAAAAGTTCCTTAAGCCTTATTCATAGAAGACATGCCCTGAGAGCGGCTCATCAAGCTGAGCGCTTAATTAAAATAAGAATGAGGAAAAAGCTTTAAACCTCAAACGTCTGACCACCACCAAGTGGCAAGCCTAGGGGAGTTGGTAAGAGCACTATCTACTAGCTAAAGAGCTAAAGCTCTTGCACCTTACTATAGGCCCAAGCCATAGCAAGGTGCAAAACTCAAAGGGCAGGCCGTGCCATAGATAGGCACGGCCTTACCCATTGGCAAGCTTACAGGGCCTTAATGCCAAATAAAAAAGTTTTGCTCTTAAAAATACTTTGTACTGGTTCACACGACATCTTGTTGTTAATACCAGCACGGCACCTATGCTTTAGTTACAGAGGCTGTAACAGCTAAAAAGCCATGCTGCATTAGCAAAAGTCACATCAGTTTCTACACTTCCATATAAAGCATCCCCACATCTCCAGCTAATTCCAATTAAACAGCTACTATTAACCCTAAGGCTGGTACTCTAAAGTTTAAATAAGGATAAGTCCTTAGCAGGGCTATAGCTACCACTGCTTCTACTATTGCTATTGCTATTACTAAGGCCAAAGCCAAGGCCAAGGTCAAAGCCAAGGCTATGGCATTGGCTATGGCATTGGCTATGGCTATGGCTATGGCCATAGCCAGGTAATGACTGTTGCGGTAGGGGAATATTTGGCGTTTACAATATGAACCTAATTTTTGATAGGCATAATAGGCCATAATAGTTCCAAAGATTTTTATATATGGGTTTTTGATGAATATGATTGAGCTAAAACCGATTAATGTAGGTATTGGCGGGCCTTTATCCGCATTGCTCACTGGATTGACAGGTGTTAGCAAGAGCTTGCCATGGTGGGCAGTATGTCCTTTATATTTTGTCCTAGCAGCCCCTTTAATTTTATTATGTCCTGTACTACTACCTTTATGGCTATTAAAGACTATTGCTGATAGTAAAGTTGATGAGCAAAGTTACCATGAGCTCTCAGTTAAAGAGCAATGGGAGGACTTACAAGTAAATCAAACTGTTATCAGCAAGCTCAGTCAAGAAAAAGAGAGTGAGGCTAAGCAAAATAATCAGTCTGATGATATTGAGGGTATAGGCAATAAGGATGTTAATTTAGCTAAGGTTAGAAGCGCTCTGTTAGATGAGCAAGTAGCCCAAGAAAAGCTTAGAGGCAAGCTTAGTTTTCATCTAGTAAGCATTGCTTTAGCCAAGCTTAGTATGGCTGATTTTATTAAACATAGCTATGTGACGCTAATAGTAAGCACCTTAGTTTATTACTGCGGTTTAGTGCTATCTTTTGTCATGTCATCCTCTTTAATAGAGGAGGCTATGGCTCGCTATTTATCTCTAGCATCAGAGCGTAAAGTGTTACAAATTGCTACTCAAGAGCAATTAGAGTATGCCAATAGTGTGGTTAATATTATTTCGTGGGCGGGCGTATTTGTAGTATTGATGATCATAAGCTCTTTTGCGGTAGTGATTGTAAAAGCTATTAAATTTGCTCTTAGTGAGAGTGAGAGTCAAAAGGCTCAAATTAATGGCTCTTTGTTTTCTTTAGTGGTTAAAACCATCTTAGTAAACTTACCTGGCATGGGTGTATTAGTGGCTATGCTTTATGCCTGCTTTATTAATTTAGAGCGCTATTATAGCCATTTGCGTATGATTGCTATGGAAGCTATGGTTTTAGGACAAGAGTATTTTGATCCTACTTGGCTCTTTTTAGGATTACGTTGTTATCTTATTTATGCTTTTGCATTAGCCTTAGCCATTGTACTGTTGATGTCATGGTCTATTGTGCCTATCACTCATAAAAGGGCTAATAACAAACTAAAAGCCTAGGAGACTTCTCTGGCAGCTCAATTATAGATCTCCACCTAGCAAGGCATCCAAGCTCATGGCTATGGCTATAGCTATGGCCATAGCCATAGCCAAGCCCTTGGCCAGCCCTTAGCTGGCCAGAGCTATGGCCTTTTGCTAACTTCAATCTTATTAAGGCACAAGGTTTTTGGGGGTATGGGATTGGTAGGTGGCTGAGGCTTATGCCCTAAGGCGTGATATTGCTTATTAGGTAAGAGGTAAACTTTTAGCAATTGGTATTTGTTGGTACTTTGCTTAAAATATCAAGATAAGAAAGGTGGGGCGCTTGGTTGTTAAAGCGCTGCTTTATTTTGTTTTTATTTGTCCTATAGTCGGTGCAATATGTACATTAAAGATACTTTATTACCGCTACTAAATTCTTATAGCATTAATTACCAGCTCTATGCTCATGAGGCTATTGCTCATGGCGATATTGAGATAGAGCTGCCTGATATGAAAGGTACTATGCTCAAGAATTTAGTTCTGACTAATAAGCGCAAAGATCTGTATCTTTTTACCTTGCCTTTAGACTTCCGTGCCAATTTAAAAGGATTGAGTGATGCTTTAGGAGTGCCTCGTTTTAGCTTTGCCTCTGTTAGTGATCTAGCTTATATGGGTATTCCTCCAGGACATGTCAGCCCATTTTGTTTGCTCAACGACCCTAACTTACAAGTTCAATATGTTCAGCCTATTGAGTTGGATAATTTTGATTTGGTTAACTGTCATCCTTTGGATAATCATTTTTCTGTTGATATTAAGCGTAGTGATTTAGAGGATTTAGTTAAGAAATCAGGCCATAATATTACTAAAGTTAGCGGCGCTGTTTTTGCTAATTAATATTTCACTAACAACGAATTATTTTTTCTCATGAGTGTACCAGCTACTTTAAAAGGCAAGGACTGTCCTGACTCTTCTTATGAGGATCGGATCTATGGTTTTGAGCCTTATATACCTGATGGTTGCCATATTTTAATTTTAGGCTCTATGCCATCGGTTAAAAGCTTAGAGCAGGGCTTTTATTACGCTAATAAGCAAAATCGTATGTTTAAGCTTATTGCCTGTTATTACGCTCGCTCTTTGGGCTTAAAAGAGGGTGAGTTGGTATTAAGCTCCATAGAGCAAAGAAAAGCTGCCTTAAGTGCACTTGGTATTGGCATGTGGGATGTGGTTGATAGCTGCGAGCGTAAAGGCTCCTTAGATAGCAATATCAAAAACGCCCATTATGCTGATATTATCTCGTTAATAAAAAAATACCCAACTATTAAGCACGTACTAACTTGCGGTAATTTTGCTAGTAAGCATTTTGCTATTTCTACTTTAAAAGATAGTCGCTATCTTAATGGGGAGGTTAGTTTTAATCATTATGCTCTCCCTTCAACCTCTGCTGCTAATACTATTAAGTTTGCTCTATTAAAAGAGCGCTATGATGAGGTTTTATTAAAGCTTTTGCCATATTAAAGCTAAAGATAGTTCAAGAGGGATCTATTTTATGAAAAGCCAAGTTTTATCTTATATCTTAAGTGGTCTTAGCATTTTACTAATAGGTTGGATGCCCGCTAATGCTTTGGCTAATGAGCAAAATGCTAGCGCTATGATTTCAGGAGCGGCAGTGAGCAATGATTTAAAAGGCGGTAAGGAATTAGTAATTGAGCGTTCTTTTACTATTTCTTATATCAAAGTTCCTAAACGTTGTGAGACTGATGCTTTTAAGAGTACTTGCACCCGCTTAGTAAATTACTATGCCCGTCGCTTTGAGCGTGAGATGGTAAGTAACATTAGCGTGGAGTACAGTCAGGAAAATCCTTTTGAACAAGATATTTTTGATGTAGATAAACAAAAGGAAAAGGCCGTCCAGCATGTCCAAATTAACTTGTACTCTAAGCCAGGAGAGCCCTTAGTTAGCCTTTTTAGTATTTTTAAACAAAAAAACGTTAACTCTCCAGAGCAGTTATTAGTAGAGACCATGAATTTTGATGAAAATACAGGTCGCATTATTCGTTTTAATGAGCTTTTTGAAAACCCGCAATTAGCAGCCATGTTGTGCGCTCGTGCTATTGAGGAGAAATATACTTCTTTTAAATCGCCTTTATTACCTGTAGTAGTAAGTGCCACTGAGCTTAATCCGTCCAACTTTATTATTACTGCTCGTGGCTTGCGCTTTTTCTTTGCCCCTGGACTAGTTAAGCCAAACAATAATATTGCCCAGAGCATATTTATTACTCTAGACATGCTTAAAAGTGCTAAGCCTAAGGATGAGTGGTGGTCAGGTAAATTACAGCCAATTACTGAGGCGGAAAAGAAAGCCTTAGCTAACTCTACTTTAAAAGATGTCATTGATTTAGATAGTGATTTTGCTGTTAGCGATAGTATTAACTCTTTAGACAACAAACAAATTGCTAATCAATCAGCCGCCAGCATTGGCGATAACTCTATAGAAGATCCAGCGGTCAAAGGCAAAAGCGAAACTATAGTTAAAAACAATCAACAGAAAAAACCTTAGCTAAAAAATTAAAATTTTGACATAGAGCTACAAGAAAAAAATGATAATTTTTGCTAACATGTTGTTTGGTGTGTGAGTGCTAACTGGTCTTATTAAACGCTATGAGCAATAGTATGTGTGTTGAAGTTTTGCTTTAGCTGTAAGGTCATGTATTAGTATCATGCAAGATAATTCGATTTACAGTTTAGGGTAGCTAAATGAGCATGTGGGTCCAGTGGTGGGACTTGGTGTGCCGAATATTTTCGCATGACATGCTATCGATCTGTGTGGCTTTAACAGTCACTTAGAGTTAACTCGTATTGTCAACAATCTATTATCTTACTTATAAGGTTAGCATGTGCTTGTCTTTTAACTGTAAGAGTGTGTAAGGTTTTTTTCTAATTGATTCTTAAGGAGTATCCAAATGGGTGAGTTTGACCTTAGCATTGTTAAGAATCCAAGAATTTACGAGCAAAATCGTTTAGCTGCTCATAGTGATCATGAGGCTTATAGTAATTATCGTGAGTTATGTGATGGCTCTGATAATTCCTTACGTAAGAGCCTTAATGGTATTTGGTTCTTCCATTATGCCAAGAACTTTGGTCAAATGCCTCAAGGCTTTGAGCGTGATGACTTTGATGTGTCAGGATGGAGCTCCATTCGTGTACCAGGTCATTTTGAGACTCAAGGTCATGGCAAGCCTCACTATACTAATGTTTGCTATCCATGGGATGGTCGTGAAAAGGTAGTTCCAGGTGAGATCCCAACTCGTTTTAATGCTGTTGGTTCTTATGTAACTTTCTTTGAGACCTCATGGGATTGGCAAAACTGCTTTATTTGCTTTGATGGTGTAGATTCAGCTTATGCTGTATTCTTAAACGGTCATTATGTAGGTTATGCCACTGGCTCCTTTACCCCATCAGACTTTGACCTCACACCATATTTACGTCGTGGTCAAAACCGTTTAGCAGTACGTGTCTTTAAGTACAGCTCTGGTTCTCATTTAGAAGATCAAGATTTCTGGCGCTTATCTGGTATTTTCCGTGGTGTACATCTTTATACCAAGCCAGCTATCCACTTAGAAGATATTTTTGTAAAGGCCACTTTAGATGATAGCTATCAAAAGCCATTATTATCTGGTCACTTAAAGTTATCTGCACCTGGTGCTGTTCAGCTTTATTTACTCGATAAGGAAGGTAAGGTAGCTAGCAACTACTTTGTAGTAGGCGATAATAACGAGTGTGATTTTACTTTAGATGTTAGCGCCTTAGACATCAAGCCATGGTCTGCTGAGCATCCAAACTTATATAAGTTAATCTGCCAAGTAGTTCCTGTTGAGACTGCTCAAAAGGTTAATGCCTCTTGCCAAGGTAGTGATGATCAAATCGACTTTAATACTGTTGTTGGTGCCTTAGACGAATTTTCTTTAGAGGCGGTAGCTTTATCTGTAGGCTTCCGTCGTTTTGAAATGATTGATGGCATTATGCACATTAACGGCAAACGTATTGTCTTTAATGGTGTTAACCGTCATGAATTTAGCCCAATGGGTGGTCGTACCGTGCCTGAGAGCGAGATCTATGAGGACTTGCTCACCATGAAGCGTAACAATATCAACGCTGTACGTACCTCTCACTATCCAAACTCTTCTATTTTCTATAAGTTCTGTGATGAGTTGGGCTTGTATGTAATTGATGAGACCAATTTAGAGACTCACGGTACCTGGCAAGTATTAGGCGCTATCCGTCACGATGAGCATACCTTACCTGATGACCATGAAGAGTGGCGTGATGCAGTACTAGCACGTGGTCAGGCTATGCTAGAGCGTGATAAGAACCATGCCTGTATTTTAATTTGGTCTTGCGGTAACGAGTCTTTTGGCGGTAAGACTATTTTTGATCTTTCCAATTACTTCCGTGAGCGTGATCCATCCCGTTTAGTTCACTACGAGAGCATTTTCCATGATCGCCGTTTCAATGGCACCTCTGACATGGAAAGCCAAATGTACACCACTTTGGCCAATGTTAAGAAGTTCTTAGCAGAAAACCCACAAAAGCCATTTATCCTTTGTGAGTACACCCATGCTATGGGTCAATCTTGCGGCGGCATGAAGCTTTATACTGATTTAGCAAAGACTGATCCTCGTTATCAAGGCGGCTTTATCTGGGATTACAAAGATCAAGCTTTCTTAGTACAAAATCAAGACGGCGTAGAGTACTTTGCTTATGGTGGTGACTTTGATGATCACCCAACAGAGTTTAATTTCTCTGGCAATGGTATTACCTATGCTGATGGTTCAGAAACCTCTAAGATGGCTGAGGTTAAGTTCAACTACCAGAACTTTGTCTTAGAGCCAAGCAAAGAGAGCATTAAGATCACTAATTACTCATTATTTACCAATGCTGATGAGTACGTATTACGTGTTTCCTTATTGTTAAATGGTACAGAAGTTCGCTACTACAATGACATTGTTTCTGTAGAGCCTGGAAAGAGCGCTCAGATTCCTGTTAACTTAGAGCTATTAGATGAAAGCTTGTTAAGCGGTGAGTTTGATAAGAGTGCTGAGTATGTAATTAATGCCAGCTTAATCTTAAAAGAAAGCACTCCTTGGGCATTAAGCGGTCACGTTGTAGCTTATGGTGAAAATATTATTTATAGCCCTGAGCAATACATCAATTTAGGCCAGAAGGATCATAATTTAGAGCTCTTAGACACTGGCTTTAATTACGGTGTAGTAGGTGATAACTTCAGAGTGCTCTTCTCCGTAGGTGCTGGTGGTTTAGTAAGTTACCAAGTAAATGGTATTGAGTACTTATCTGGCATGCCAAAAGCCAACTTCTGGAGAGCTCCAACTGATAACGATCGTGGCAATAAGATGCCATTTAGAGATGCTGTCTGGCGTAGCGCAGGCTTATTCTCTAAGTGCGTAAGCCATAAAGCAGAGTCTTTAAGCGATTGCGTAAAAGTTTGCTTTAAGATGCAGCTTGCCACCTTACCAATTGAGGCTTATGTTGATCTTTGCTATAGCGTTTATGCTACTGGTCAAATTCGTCTTGATGTTGATTATAAGAAAGCAGAAGGCTTACCTGAGATCCCTGAGTTTGGTGTTTTAATGCCAATTAAGGCTCAATTTAACCAATTAGATTTTTATGGTCGTGGTGCTCAGGCTAACTACACTGATCGTAAGGAAGGCTATCCTCTAGGCTATTACACCTCTGATGTAGCAGATGAGTTTGAGCTTTATTTACGTCCTCAAGAGTGTGGTAACCACTGCGATACTCGTTACTTTATTGTTCGTGATAGCAAGAGCGATCACGGTATGATTGTAACTTGTGTCAATGAGCCATTTAACTTCTCTGCGCTACCATGGACTCCAAGCCAAATTGAAGAGGCCTTACACCCATTTGAGTTACCAGATGTTAACCACACTATCTTAAAGATTAACTCTAAGATGATGGGCGTTGGTGGTGATGATAGCTGGGGTTCTCCAGTCTTAGATCAATACCGTATTGAGAACCAAGATTGCCACTTAAGCTTTGTTTTCCAAGGCTTCTAAGTCAAAAACACTAAATTTCAGCTAAATTTATTTTAGCTCCTACTAAAAAAGGCGAGTTTCTATTTAGAACCTCGCCTTTTTGCCTTTGTAGGCTCAAGCCAAGCCCAAGGCCAAGCCATAGGCCTTGGGTAGAAAATAAGTGTAAAACAAAATATATAGCATAATCACCATGTCGCTAACAGGTGTACCCATAGTGGAGTCATCCAAACCAACAGAGGTGATTATGACACGATTAGAACTTTCAAAAGCACGAGCTGCTCTCTGGGTTAATATTTCTCGTTGCTATCAAGCAAGCGGTAAGACCTTAAACGAGTACTTCAAACTCTGCCTTGAAAAAGACATCAAGGAATATGACACTGCTGGAGTTTACAGCAAGAGACCTTCATTTCTCTCTATTACAAGATGGGTTTAAGAGCAGCCTGTCTTATCTAACAATTCACCCCTTGTCTCTGAACCAAAGACTAATGCTGTATCTGATAGCAACTCTATCAGCACTGAACTTTCAGAAAAGGAAGTTGTTTTAAGCAACTTACCATCCGAGTCTGGTGAAACTGAGCATGGTGAGACTAAGCCTTTGGGTCTTGACTGCTGCATTAAAACCGCTTTGGTTGTGGCTATATCGTTGTTTCACAGTCAAAATCAGCTGTTAGGCATTTGGTAGGTTAGCTAAAAGCTCAATTGTTTATCTTATTCAATGTCATTAAATTGCTATAATGGCTTGTAGTTTTTCTCTTGTTTTTATTGGATATTGTCAGCTCTTAGAGCCGCCAAGCTTGTAATAATGGGATAGGTATAGTAGTGAACTCTTCATCCTCCTCTTCTAAAAACTCTAATCTCAAATCCCAATCATCAGATTTAGATGAAAATATGGCTTTGTTAGAAGAGCTTGAGGCTGCTTTATCTGACAGTGCATCTTCAAGCCAAGAAAGCAAAGCTGTTAATGCTGTTAACCAAGATGCAGTAGGGGATACAGACTCTAAGGTAAAGCAGCCAAGAAAGACTAATGCTAAGTCAAAGAGCACTACAACCAGTACTCTTAAAGATAGTGCTAGTGATGGCTATAGTGGTAGCAAAGATGATGTCTATGCAGCTGTCTATGAAGATGCTGGCTCTAATGTGGGCTTAGAGTCCGACACTGGTAAAGCCTCTGATGCTGATGCAGACGCATCAGCTGGTGCATCCTCTGGTGTAGATGGAGCTGCTAGGACTATGACTAGGGATAAGGCTAGAGTTAGGGCTCGTGTTAGCAAGAATAAGAGTAAGACTGGAGCCTCTGATGTAGGGGCTGTAGGTCGTGATGGGGGTGGCGCTGGCGCTTGGGATGGCGCACGTGCGAGCGCTAGTGCGCATGCAGGGGCGGGCGTTAGTGATGATGCTGTTGCGGTGGAGATGGGTGCAGAGCTTAAAGATGAGCAATCTGATAATAGTCATGAGGTGCTCTTTGGCTCTTTATCTCGCTCAGGCATTGGTATTTCTAAAGCTTTATTGCAAGGTAGTAGATTACAGTCACTAAAGAAAAATGTAACTACAAGTGATAACCCATTTTTAAATGTTGATCCACGTAGCTTACTGGCTGACAAAATAACCCATATCTCAGGTAAAACCTTAGATTTAGGCGCTTTAATTCATGATTTAAAGGAATTAGATCCTGATATTGTCAAAGCAGCCAATCAAGAGGGATTAAGTGGCTTTGCAGGAGCTGCTAATGACTTATTACTTTTTCGTAAGCTTGAGGAGTTAGGTGCTAATCAATTTTGTAATTTAACTATTAGTCAGATCCGCTCTTTAATTAAGAAAAGCATTCCTAAGCTTAGTGATAAGGTAATTTTAGAGTGCTATCAGTGCTTTAAATCTTGTATTAAAAATGGTGAGTTAGAGCGCAAGGTACAGTATTTAGCTGATAAATACCAAGTTACTATTCCTCATCAAAGCATTGAGGCCTTTTTATTTACTGACGATAGTGACTATCAAGGTAGCGAGGGCTTAATTGCCATTCGTAAGCTGGTAGTAGAGACTTATTGTAATTATGAAGATGAGATCTTAAAGCTAGTTAAGATCTTTGATATTAAAAATACCCAATTTTCTAAAGCCTTTGATGAGGTTACTTTCTACCAATATCTAATTGCTAGAAAGTCAGGTAAAGAGCATGATTTTAGAGTATATGAAGCTTTAGTAAAGCTTAAGAATCATATTGAGCTTTTTATCTTAATGAGAGGCGGCTTCATTAAAACTCAAGACTTTGCTATTTTCTCTGATAGTGAGTTAGTGAGTGATATTTATGATGATGACAGTATTTTCCAGCAGCACAGCTATCACTCTGCTAAGGAGCTGGTGCAATTAGAGCCTTGTGGCATGCACTTTTGCTATTTAGAGTCAGTGCTTAATCTTATTGTCTCTACTGATAGTGCTCGTGATTTGTTGTTAAACTTTATTAAAAAGTTTGGACAAATCTATATTAACAAGGCCTGCTCTAAGTTCTTCAATCCAACTATGGGTTTTGAATTTGATTTTGTGCCTTGCTTACTTAGCTATGTACAGGGTCTGTATGCCTGTCAGATTGGCTCTAATGCTTTTTATGAGGCCTCCCATAAGGTAGACGATTTAGAGGAAGCTCCTTTATTTTTCTATGAGCTCTTTTTAAACAATGAGAATACAGCCAATACTCCTGAGTACCAAATTGCCCTTAATAAGTTTAAAGAGGTAATGCCTGAGCACATCTCCAGTCACCAATTTACTGATGAGATGAAGGAGTGGGCAACCCATATTTATCACCAAGAATCTATTTATCGAGCCACCAAGGCTATGATTGGCTCTATTGTTACTTGCGGTCATCCGATCTCAAAAGACGAAAACTACTTAAATGAGCAAGTCGCATTTGAGATGATGGCCTTTTATAGTAAGTATTTAATTAATTTAGAGCGTAAAAAGCTTTATGCCCAGTTTGAGCAAGAAAAACATGATGGTGCTCAAGGCAGTGCCGAGCCAGAGGGCAACAGTGCTGATACTGGTGCGGGCGCTGGCGCTGCTGGTGCTGCAAGCGCTATGCAAGGCAGCAGCGATGGTGGGCATGATAGTGCTAGCGAGCATGGCCTTGGCCCAGGTCATGGTCATGGCCATGAGCATGAGCATGACCAGGGGCAGGAGCAGAGTCCAAGCAATAGCTCTAATGAGGAGTATGATAGCGAGTTTTGGTTATTGGGTGACAATGGCTTTGTGCCTTTGATTCCAGGTATGCCTGCGCTTAGTGCTTTTTTAATTGGCCGTGCCTTTACTTATGGCGAGCTGATGAGGGAGCAAAATAATACTTGGGGCTTTAGTGCTTTAACTTATTCCGATTATTCAGGTAATTATTTAGCCTCAACTTATTTGGCCCATTATTACCAAGCTTTATTTGACTCTAAGCTCAATGCGCAGGGCCAGCTCTTCTTCTTATATCATATGAGAGCTATTTTGGCTTTCCACTTGGGTATGACTAGTATTGAAGTACCATACTCTAGTCTTAAGCTTTACCATAACTATGATTTCCATATTTCTCATAAAGATATTGAGCTCTACTTTAATGCTTTAAAGGAGCAGGATGACTCCTGGACACGTTTATTTAAGAAGAATCCTACCTTAACTCATAATAGTCGTTTTGAGGGCCGTCAGCCGCTCTTAAGTACTGTTTTTGGCACTATTGTAGGTAATAGTTTAATTTATCTGTGCGATTTAATTGAACAAAATCCTAAGTTTGGAGATTTTTACCACAATAGCTTACTCTTGCTCATTAATTTATTAGAGCGCTGCTTAAAGGCTGAATATAATCCTGTTGGCTGTTTTGCTATTTATCGTTTGTTAAAGGCTAATTTAACTGGTACTACCTATGGTTTGCAGGAGAGTTGCTTTGAAAAGTATTTTCCTCACTCTAGTGCTAGTGCCTTGTTATTCCATCAGCTGTTTCCTAATAGCGTTAAAAGTTCCAATTTTGATGATTTAATTGGTCAGGATTTTAACTCTGATGACATTGGTAATATGTTCTTACAGGTGGGTATGCTCTCTAGCGCCCACCGAGAGCAGGGTTATAATCTGTTAAATCATCATTTAAGCTCCTATAAGGGTAATTTTGCACCTTTAACAGAGCCTTACTTAGACGAGCTTTATCGTACTAGTGCTGGTCTTGGTAATGGCAATTCTTTATCGTACTTATCCGAAAGTGCCCATTGCTTAAATCAAGAGGAAGATAGCGAGTTATATGCCCTTATGGGAGCTCGCATTCAAGCTGGTCATTTATACAAAAAGCTCAGCCATTACTTTATTAAAAATGACATGAAAACAGAGCGTCGTCGCCTGGCGCATCAAATGTTTTTCATGCATCGCCCTTATGGTTTTTACGATTCATATTTAGTGCTAAAAGATAGAAAAGATAGAGTTAATGAGGCTCATACCTTCCTATTCTATGCAGCCTGCATGAGCGTACCAGAGGCTATTAGTGATTTAGAGGCCTTAGAGCAAGATCATTTATTTGAGCCTTTGCCTTTTGTGGTCTATCTTAAATACTTAGAGCAACTAGCTAAGACTAAGGTAGAGGCCTTGCTGACTTTAAGATTGTTATCTCAAAGTGGCGGTATTTTACCTGTTAATTCCTTCTACTTTATGAAGTTTTTGGAGCATAACCATGCTTTCTTTAGCAATTCTATGCTCAAAAAGGCCTTGCTTGATTCTGGACAAATTGATTTAGCTCTAGGAGGTGAGCTCTACTCCTTACAAAGTTCATCTTGTTCTGAGCTATTTAAAGATGAGCAAGAGTATTTACGTTTAAATAGCTATGATATGGAAGGCAACTTTGCTACCTATCATCAGTTGTTTGAGCGTGATTTTAATGTTGAGCATTTTAATGCCCATAATATTGGTGACACTGTAGTACAAGAAACAGTAACCAAAATGTTTGATAGCCTCGTAGCTGGTAAAACCCAGCTTGAGCGTGCCATTTTCTTAAACTGGCGTATGGCTGATAACTTCCCTAGTTATTTACAAGAGAAGGCCGAGGCTTTATCAATTAGTGTCGAGTCGGACAAAGATTTTGCAACCATCGATTCAGTAATGGCTGCTTATCGTGGAGCTTTAGATACCTATCCTTTATCGCTAAATATTTCCTTATGTACAGGCAAAAAGGATGCGCATATTTTAGATAGTAACAAGTCTATTGAAAGTGTAGTCAATAGCTTGGTTAAATCTGAGATTATTGGTAGCACTTTAGAGACCATGTATGCTTTTGCTTTAAATGCCTTACGTGGTCGTGGCCGTCCAAGTCCTCAGCACTTTTTAAATTTCTGTCGCTATTTGGCCAATACTGGCGATGCCTCAGCCATGCGCTATAGCCATATCTGTATGGATCCTTTAAATGTAGTGCCATATGGACAGACCTTTAATGAACATGTTGTTGAGGCCTATGAAAAGGATGTGGCTAATTGGTCTAAGTATTTTGCTAAGAAGAGTTTTGATGGCCAACTTTTAGATCATATTGTTGAGTCAGCTACTGCTCGTAAAGAGCGTGACATTATTTTAAAAGCCTTAGATCAAAGCGGTTTAAATAATGGCTCTGCCTTAGCTGTGGGCGATGATAATACTCAAGGCTACGGTAGTGACCTTAATAGCATTATTTATAGTGATGTTAATCGTGATTATTTAAAGCTTTCAGTAGATAGCTACCAAGAGTTAATTAAATATTATCAAAGACAAGAAACTCAAATTAACAACCTGATTGCTCAAGACTGTCAGGATGATGCTAATGTTTTTGTTGGAAATTACATTAAACAATTGCATAAGCTCAATGAGGACTATTGGTTGCAGCAAAGTAAAGAGCAAACAGCAAACTTTGCTAATAATGAGGACGAAGGACTGTCGCTAGAGGTTTTTGGCCCTACAGCTACCTTTATTTTGCAATCTAATCGCTTTTCGCCAACCCAGCTCGTTGATTTAATTGAGCCTACCTTAGGCCCTAATCAAAAGATTAAGCTCTCAGCAGAGGTTAAAGGTAAACTTTATATCAAGTCATTTTTAGACTTTGTTTACTTTATGAAGATTAGAGGCTGGAATATTGTACAAAGTCTTGTATGTAGTCGTAATGGCTGGCAGCTCAATCGCAAAGCTAATGGCCCAGAGCGCTCTTTTGCTTCTTTATTAGCTAAAGATATGCTCACTGGTGCTCCAGGTGCTAAGGAGCGCTTTTTATACTATGTACAAAGCCATGGCTTTAAGTACCACTTAAATAGTGCCTATTTTAAAGAGAATGATAGTAGTCAAACGGCACGTAACTTTGTAACTGACGTTTTACAAATAGACTTAAAGTCTCCTAAATTTGAAGAGTTTTCACAATCGATGGACTCTGAGGGCTTCCCTGAGTTTAAAGCTCTCTTGCTTGAGGAGACTAATGGCTATATAGCTAGCAGACCACGTCTAAGTATCGATGGCTTTGAATACAATACTCAAAGTGGTTATAGCTCTTTAGTGGATGATTTGGCCCCTGATTTAGTCCTCAATGAAAGTGAGGCTATTAAGGCACGTGATGAGCTTAAGTTAATTGCCGCTACTTTAAATGATTTGGCAACGCAAGATTGTGCCTCTAAGAGTCATTATTTTACTTGTGCCGATCGCCTAATGGATCAAAATTATGGCTCTAGCTCTATTGTTACTAGAGCTATGATTGAGCGTATCGTAGGTATAGAAAATATTGAACGCTTAAATAACAATGATAAGCCATATTTAAGCTATACCTTTTACTCAGATAAGAGCATTGGCGCACACGATATGCTTAAGATGTTAGGAGTAAGCTGCTCTATCTTGCCATATCGCCTCATGAGCGGCATTGATCCTAAATCTCGCCATTTAATCCTTAAAAATTCCTTGCAGTTAGGCTCTGAGGCTGTAGATTTAAATACTTCGCAACTTTACGGTATTGATAAAGATACTTCTATTAGCCGTTGGCATATGAGTAAAGAGCAGTTACTTTGCCATAACGCTAATGACACCTCTTTTGATCATGCTAAGCTGCACGATAGCTTGTACTCAAGTTACTCTAATGCCCTTTATCAAGAAGATAGATTATGCGTAAGCCTAGCTATGCTTTATGATCAAGGACAAGGGCAAAATAATAAAGCTATTAAAGAAACAGCAAATGCAAATCAAGTGGCAGCTGATAGTGGTGCATATGAGCCTGCCACTAAGAGCTCCAATAGCCAGATGTCTCATGGTTCCCATGCTGCATTTAAGCGTCAGCAGGCCAAATCACAGGCTTGGTCTAATGATATTTCTTTTAATGCCCATGAGCGCTTAGAGCAAGTGCTATCTGAGGACGTGGGGCTGCAAAGCGATGATATTGCCGATGAGTTAGCCAAATATGTAGAGGCATCTACTGCCAATGTCGCTTTTGCTAATTACGATGGCGCAAATGGTACAAGCGCCAGCGCACGCACTGGCGCACGCACAGGCGTAAGCGCCAGCACCAGAGTAGGCTCTACCTCCAGCGCTATTAATAGCGCTAGAGCAAGTGATAGTGCTAGCGTCAGCGAGCATCTGGATGGCATTCATGCGCTGGTTAATGATAGAGAAATCTTGGAGCATGATAGGGAGTCGAGCCTAGATGGGCAGGGTGTGGATGCTCGTCAAAGAGTGGCTAATAGTAAGCTTTCTAGTGAGGAGAAAAAGCTCTTAGAGTGTATTTTATCTCACAAGGAATATCATGGCTCTTTATTGTCCCGTCGCTATGCTGTGCATGCTAAGCAGGTATTAGAGCAAGCTCATATTGTTAATGAAAAATACTCAAGCCAAGCTGCCATGCTCGTAAGAGATAGCAAAGATCAAGATGGTATGTTGATAGCTGAGCGCATTAAAAATTCTAAGGGCCAGACCTATCAAGAGCGTGCTTGGGATCTCTTATCTAATCAAAATGAAGGGGATGGCAAGGCCCGTGCCCCATACAGTGACGAGGTAACCTCAGAGCGTAGTCTTGACGAGAGTATGATTTATGATCGTCTTAAGACTTTCTTGGGTAGTAATTTAAGCTTTGGTTACGATAGTAAAGACCTGGATAAGGTTACTGGCCTTGCTGATACTCAAGATAATAGTAAAGATAGTGATCTCAATGAAGCTCAGCGTCGCCTCCATCAGGCTATCAAGGATCCTTCTTCCTTGCTAGGTATGATTTTCTCACGGGTGTGGGAATTTGATGAGAGCAAAGAGGAGCAATATACCCGTCCTCATATGTTTTATGAGGATGAAAACCCGCTACATGTCTATATTTACCTCTTGCTTAACATTATTAATGCTCATGAAAACTATGAAGTGCGCTTAGTAAATGAGGAAGGCTATTTAGATGCTCTTTATAGTCAGGGCTATTTTTATGGCTGTAGTGATTTGATTGACTGTGCCTTTAAGCACACTGTTTATGAGTCTTACCGCTATCGTTTTGAACGTGAATTAGTTTCCAAAGAGGTTAGTGCCAGCATTTCTAACCTAGCAGGGTCTATTTTAGAGCGTATCCTAAGTCAAAATGATTTAGCGATATTTTATAAAGCCGATCTTAATGAGGTAAATAGCCAAACTCAAAAAATAGCTGAGCATTTTAAAATGCCTAAGACTACTCCTAAGCGCTATTTACTTGAGGCTTTAATTAACTATTCAGACGAGCAGGTAACTAAGAGAAGCCGCTATTATAAAGCACTTATTAGCGCCAATACTGACCAGCTAGAGGCTCATAATTATGAGGTTATGCTTGATGATAGCTTGCAGCACCAGGCTTTTTATGACTTGTTTAATTGCCAAGCTATGCTCTCTTGTGCGCCTAATGTCATGCATTGGCTTTACCAGCATAATTTTAAAGGTATGGATATAGGTACTATTGATCCTAATGCCTTTATTTGGTCACAAGAAAGCTCCTATACCAAAGAATTAGCTAAGAGCATTCAAGGGGATAACCATATTAATACTTGCTCAGAGCAAGTACAAATAGCTACTGGTCTGTTAGTAGATAGTCCTGAGCTTGGCTATCAAAATGTTAAATTGGCTAAGTTCCACAGTACTCTTACTAAAGAACAAGATTGTCGCCGTTTAAGCTATATCGAAAAAACTCATGGTATAGGGGTTAATTACGAGCATTTAGATAAAGCACAGCATAATCAGTTAGATGCTTTAACCTTGAAGTTTATTAGGATGCAAGATGTCTTACAGGTGGCTATTAGCTCTCAACATCATGAGGTAATGCCTTTTGCTCCTGAATACATTTATGCAGGTTTAATTATTGGCGATGATCGTCCTTGGTCAGGCAAGAACGAAGAACAAAGTAATCACTTGGCAAAGCAATGTAGCTTGCTTTATGGCTATGATCCTATTAGAGGTACTACCTTGGGCTCTTATCGTGCCTCAGTAGCCTTTGATGAGGAAGATAGGGCATTTTATGAGCAATATTTTGCTGATAATCCTTTAGAGAGTAAAACTAGCGACAAAGATTTGGTTGATAAGCTAATTTTTGCAGGTCGCCATAAAGATGCTTTTGCTATTCACAATTTGCTCTTAGATCAATTAGAAAGTGAACAGTCGCCAACTGATTTCAATCATATTGGTGAGCTTGATGAGCGTTTGGCTGCCTACGAGTATGCACAAATCTTAGGGCTTAAGTACTTTGTTTACGATGCGGATAATTACTCAGATATTATGAGTAATGTCATTATTAGTAATGTTTGTCCGCCTAAGGACATTCCTCTTGAAGACTCAAGCTTGCAAGAGGCTAATCACTGCTCTTTAATTCAAAAAAGCGCAGGTATGTACGTGCCTGTAGATAATGACTTACAAGAAGATGAAGACAGCTATGATTATGAGGAGCTTTATGGAGAGTGGGATCAGGAGCTTGAGAGTAATCCTACCCAAGAGGAACTTGCCATTGAGTACGAACAATATGCCAATGATCCGCAAGTAGATCCTTTAGATAATTCATTAGATAGCCAAAGCGCTCAGGTACAAGATTTATCAGGTATCTATTTAACTACTGATGTTCAAGGCAAAGCTAGTAACTATCAAGATGGCTTAGCCCAAGAAAAAGAAGATTGCGAAAAGCAAAGTCGCAATAAGTACGGCCCAAGTCCTTTAAGAGACCCGCAAGATGAAGGTCAAATTGATGATTTGCTAAATAACTCTTTTTGCAATTGTTATGACAACTATGGTGATTGTTACGAGGATGTAGGAAGTTTTGAGAAAAAAACTCCTAACGAAAACTCTAGTAAAAAGAAAAAGGCAAGCAAAAACGCCTCTGCTAAGAGCAAAATTGAGCCTTACGAGCGCATGTCTTTAGAGGAATTGTTGCGTGAGATGCCAGAGTCATATGAGAGCATTGATGATAGCAATGACGATGAATATCAGGATTCATGGGATGAAGAGGAAAACGACGATCCTATGATCATGAGTTATGACCAAATGGAAACTTTCTCTAAGTTTTTAGCTGAGCAAAATATCAATCCAATGGATATTGAAGGTATTGCTGATGCCCTAGTAAAGAACCATTTTGATATTTTGGATCAAAAAGGTCTCTCCCATGATGATATTGTGCGCACAATAAGCGAAAATAACTTTAATTTTGATGAGCTGGACGCTCTAAAAGAAATTGACCAACAAAGCTCTTTGCGCTCTGCTCAAGAGCAAATTACTAGCGATGATACTAAAGATAAGAGCTCAGTATCCCAGCTAGAGCTTGCTCACCATGAGGCTCAAAAAGACAAGGAGCAAGATGTCTTAATAGGAGAAAACCCTAATAGTGCGCCTAAGGCTAAAACTAAAGGCAAGACTAAGGTCAAGGCCAAACCTAAGGCCGATCCTCAGGTTTAGCCCCAGGCTCTGCTTATATCCTGGCCATGGGGAGCTTAGCTCCCTTGCCAAGGTTATTGGGCTACCCCCTCAGGCACGGCCCACAATCACAGCCTGTGGGTCTGCTCAAGTAGGCTGTGCCTGTGCCTGTGGGAGGCTGTGTCTTAGGTAGTTATTCTTATTGGGCAGCTTAAGTGGTGCTTTAGAGCTGTTAATTTTGGGAGTTATTTTTTGTTATGCAATATTTATTGAAGGTCACTATTTTAGGTGTTAAGCATCATGTGTTTAGAGTGGTCTCAGTTGACGGTGCAGCAGATATTGAGCATGTGCTCAATTTGTGTGATCTTTCATTTGACTATGCTGGCTATAACACTAAAGAACTCTATTTTGCCAAAGACTATGATAGCTTTACTAAGATGGCTTTAGATTATCAGCCTTATGATGAAAATCGCTACGGCCCAAGTGGTAAAGAGTTTGACTCGTTTTGGCATCAGCAGGTGGAGCTTAGCAAGTTAAATACTTTTGCTCTCAAGCTTTGCGATAATAAGAGTGACTTTATTAAGCCTTTTGATGAATTAATTGAAGGTAAAATCGCTCTTTACCAAGAGCATATTGCTCCACGTATTACTGATTTACAAAAGCACTTTAAGTTTATTTATGTCCTAAATGGTGTACAGCATTTAGTTGAAGTTATGACTAGCTCTGAAAAGTTAAAGTGCTTTTTACCAGCTGCTTTAATGGGCGAGGGCTTAATTGAGGATAGCGATGAGACTAAGCCTTTATCTTTAACTATGCTCAATGAATTTTTAAGTGCCCATGAAAATGATGAAAATTTTGATGATGGCTTAAATTTAAAAGATTGTACCGCCCGCTTAAGAGCTTTAGGCGCACAACGTAATAGTGATAATATTAACAACGCTATAGTCAAAGCAGGCGCAAAGCCATTAAACTTTGTAGCCGATTAATTACAACTTATCTTTGCAACTAAAAGTTTTTGGTTAAAGATAGGTTTGCTTGGCAATTACATGGCATAAGCCATGGCCGATACCATGGCTTATGCCTTGCCAAGCTTAGAAAAGAGCAAAGTTACCTTTGCTTGTAATCTCTTAGTAAAGGAGCATGTCTTAAGATGTGCCTTTGCTAAGCATTATGCTTAATGCCTGAATGATGAATAATGGCATTAGGCCCATATTTTAGGAGTTAGGATCATTATGGCTTTAATTACGCTCAAAGATATCGTTATGCCTCAGGAGTTTGAACTTCCTGCTAAGTTATCTGCCCAAGAGCTAGAAAAAGATAGTAGCTTGTTCGAGCAAGCTAAAGAAGCCATCAAAAAGCATAAGGCTTTATTAATTGCTCACTATTACACTACCCCAATTATTCAGCGCTTAGCTGAGGAAACAGGTGGCTTTATTGGTGACTCTTTAGAAATGGCTCGTGTAGGCAAAGAGAGTCCTTTAAACACTGTAGTAGTAGCTGGTGTGCGCTTCATGGGTGAGACTGCAAAGATCTTATCTCCAGAAAAGACTATTTTAATGCCTGACATGGGTGCTGAGTGTTCTTTAGATTTATGTTGTAAGGGCTCAGAACTTAAGCGCATTAAAGAGGCTCATCCTAATGCAACTGTAGTGGCCTATGCTAATACCTCAGCAGAGGTTAAGGCTATGTCTGATTGGATTGTAACCTCATCCTTAGCTGTAGAGTTAGCTGATTACTTAAAGGGTCGTGGCGAGGAAATCTTATGGGTGCCAGATCGTCATTTAGGTGGTTATATTGCTAATAACGCTAAGACTCAAGTTATTACTTGGCCTGGTCGTTGTATTGTGCACGACTCTTTTGAGGCTAAAGAAATTGCTAAGTTAAAAGAGCAAAACCCACAAGCTAAGCTCTTAGTACACCCAGAGTCTCCTGCTGAGGTAGTAGCTCTTGCTGATAAGGTAGGCTCAACCTCTCAATTATTAGCCTTTACCAAGACTGATGATGCCCAAACTTATTTAGTTGCTACTGAAAGAGGCATTTTCTATAAGATGCAACAGGCTTGCCCTAATAAGACCTTTATCGAGGCTCCTGTTGGCCCTCGTCCAGGTGTTTCTTCTTTAGATGGTGCTAAGTGCCCATGGATGGCTTTAAACACTTTAGAGAAGATTATTGAGTCTTTAGAGGGTGACGAGCAAGTTAAAGCTAAGCACAGCATCGAAGTTGATGAGAGTGTACGTGTTGATGCTATGAAGCCTCTTGATCGCATGTTGAAATTTGCCGCTGCCATCAAGTCAGGTAACGTACCTAACGATCTTTAGTAGCTAATTTTCTTTATTCTTTAAAGAAGGGCCAGCAAGACTAACCATCTTCCTGGCCTTTTTACTTTGAAAGCCCATTACCATGCTTGTTTGGCTAGTCTTGTTTTCTTAGCTTTAGGGCTTGCATTGGTGGGCATAGCCCTTAAACACCAAGTGTCTTGGCCTTGGTACATATCATGAAAGTAGGGATATACAGGTCATATAGGTATGAGATTTTATTAGGCAATCTCAGTATTGAGTAGTAAGCCGTATTTGCATATAATTTCTATATTGTGTAATAAATTTATTTAGTGAAGGGGTGCTGGATATGCAGGTATGCTACAACAAGCTATGGAAACTTTTAATCGACAAAAACATGAAAAAGAAAGAGTTAGCCGAAGCTGCTGGTATCAGTAATTCTTTAATTGCTAAGTTAGGCAAGAATGAAAATGTGACTGTGGAGGTTCTCGTGAGAATATGTTCTGCACTTGACTGCAGAATTGAAGACATTCTGGAGTTAGTTCCAGAAGATAAAAAGTCTATCTAGGGAAATTTGTCATGCAAATCATTGGGATACAAAGTCTGCATTTCTGATGTAATCTTATCTTTCGAGCTTTTTTGTATTTGCGTTGGGGTATTGTGTGGTGTCCTAAGTTGCGAGAGCTTAAGTTGAGAGATAGGGGGCTAACCTTGGATAGTAAAAAGGCCTAAAGCTATATTAGCTTTAGGCCTTAGCGTTTTTATGTTTGAAAGATTAAAGATTAAAAAGGCACATTTAATTAACTCAAACTTCTCCCGCACTTTTAAGCAAAAATACGGAGTTCTGCCTAGCAAGCTCCATGAGCAAGCCATGCAGTCTCAGCTCCTCACTACCAATAATCAAACATGGCCTTGTAGAGGGTAGATCTATAGTTGGTCGCAAGAGTAAGTTTGCCGCCCTATAGGTGAAAATAGCGTTTGGACATGCAAGAGTAAAAGCTAATGTTCTGTATCAAGCCTCTGCACGCTGCAGCACGTAGCTAAGCAGTGTACGAGGCGCAGGGCGGCGTGCGTGGCGCAGCACGGCGCAGAGCGGCGTGCGGGCTGTGGCGGGGGCTAAATGAAACTTTCTTTTAGTCAGGTGTGAGAGGCTAGCTTTATGCTAAGCTTAGGATGATAGGCTAATGGTAATTAGTACGAGAATAGCAAGGAGTTAAAATGCACGGAAAGATCTCTACCTACGACAATAAGAAAGGCGAAGGTCGTGTACAGGCTGATGACGGTCATATTTATTGGTTTAATAATGACTGTATTGCCCGTCAAGAAGATTGTGACTACCTGATGATGGATGTAGAGGTAGAGTTTGAAGTTGGTCTTAAGCAAGTAAAAGATCGTAAGACTAACCAAATGGTGGAAAAGCAAGCTGCTTTAGAGCTAACCGTTTTAAATCCTCAAAGCCTAGATGAGCACAATATTTTTTATAGTGAGCCATCCTCTTTCTTATATGAAAAGGAGGATTTAGTAGAGGGCTTTGATGTTTTAGATCGTGGTTTATACTCTTTATCACGCTCAGATCGTACTGAGGAAAAAGCTCGCTACCGTTTAACTCGTGATTGCCTGGAGTATGGAGCTAACTCACTAGTTTCTTATAAGGTAGATGTTAAGTTAAAAAATGCCTTTGGTAATGGTTATAACATTTACACCGTAAGTGGTGTGCCTGTAATTTTAGGTAGACGTGATAATAATGGTGATTTGCGTAGTAGCGATTTAAAGAACCGTTTAGATCAAACTAAGATTAAAAAGGCTCATGAAATCTTAGTTAATACTCGTATTGGCAAAATGGTGATTAAGGGTTTAGCCGCATTTATGCTCATTATTTTTGCCTTAGGATTTTTCTTAACTGGAGGCATTTAACCCTATGTAGAGGGCCAGTAGGGGGACAATGGCACCTGGCACCTGGTTAGCTTTCTTTTAGTGCTCTATAGGGGCTATATGGGCTCATGGCGCATATAGGGCTAATGTGTTGTGGCCATGAGGCCAATAGGCCCAATAGGCCCAATGGGCCGTTAGGCTCATTGGGTCTATTGGGCTGTGGGGAGTGAGGTGGGCTTTTGTGAGGGGAAACAGCTCATCTAAGTTGTGGTGCTTGTGTTAGGGGATTGATAAAAAGGCATTGCAAAATTGCCCTGTTGTCTTTATTATATTAGCATATGCTAACTTAGATAATACAAGGCTAACTTGGGTATTATTATGGATAATTTAATAATTGGGTTAATTATTGCTGTCATTGCGCTTCCTTTCTATTTTGGTCTTAAGAAGATTGCAGCTATGTTTGGAAGTAAAAATTCCTGTGGTTGCGGCAAGTCAGACTGTGGTTGTGGAGGCTCTGCAAAGGGCGTAAATAAGGTAAGTTCAAGCCATAATAGTGACCAAAGCTGTAATTGTCAGGTTGATAAAAGTGGACGTGGCTCATTAAAGCCATAAAAATTTTCTCAATTTATGTACTTGATTGATTTAGTTAGCTTTTGCTACCTTTTTAGGCTCAATATGTGAGCTTGTCGGCAAGCTTGCTAAAAATAGCAGAGAAAATCCAAAGATTTATCCTATGTGCTAGTCTTTTATGACAAGTTGCGATATGCTTTATCATATTTGCTAAGGTACTATGCAGTTTTTTAGTTGTAGCGAACTACTATAGCTCACAGCATTAAAAAAGCGTTAAGTGCTTTAGACCATACAGGGGTTGCCAAACTTATTTTCAAGCACTGATTGTTAGTTTTTAAATGATATTTATCAATTAACTTAAATAATATGTGCTAGCCTTTATGAAAGGTATTAATCGACTTCTATTTTTTGGTAAGATAGGAGTTGTCTTTAATGGCAAAGTTTGAGTTTATGAAATAGCTCCTGTTAGTTGCTAATTGCTGTTAACAGCATGCTTAGGACAAGTTGAGGATAGCCATGCAAAACCAAGATTCGGTATACAGTCAGATCGGAGACCTTACCGAAGAAACTGTACAAAAGCTTGAGCAAAGCGGCTTGCGCATGACAGTGCAAAGACGCCACATCATTGATATCTTAACCAAGAGTCAATGTACCTCCCCTAAAGAGCTCTGGTACGAAGCTAGACAATATGTACCTGATTTAGGTATTGCTACTGTTTACCGTCTCATTAATCGTTTAGAGCAGATCGGTGTGTTAGCTAAAACTCGTAATTTAGGTATTAATCGTGTAATGCCTCAATTAGGAGTAATCACTGATGTTAATGGCCAGGTAGTACGTCCACGTAATAATGTCCAATTATCAGAGTTAATTCGTCTAGGACTTATTTCTCACGGTGTAATTGGTAACAATAACAAGATTGAAATTTCACTAGTAGGCGAAAGCATTAATATTGTAATTACCTCATAGTAATTAAAGACTGCATTCTAGTGTCAGAAATTAAGGGCTTTTAGATAAGCCCTTAGTTTTTTGTAGCTACTAAGAGTGCTTTCTTTTATCGCTTTTTGTGCTTGTAAAAGCTTTGTTTATTAGCTTAAATAAATAAATAAACTGCCATAGGAACTATGTTCCACTTACCCTTTAGGAAAAACCAATATAGGAGAGAAGCGTTTGACTTGGTCTTAGAGACTTAAGTTAGTGCTTGTAAATTTTGCGATGACCAACGGCGTTAAGATTGATTTAGAAAAACCAACACCATTGACTGTATTAAATGCTGTACCTGAGGTTCCAAATAAGGGTTCTAAAGAGCATGGTATTGCAGAGTCTGGAGAAACTTATTTGGAGGCCATTTTATTAATCAAGGAGCGCACTCAAAGTGGCTTAGTGCGAGCTGTTGATATTGCTAACGAATTAGGCTTCTCTAAACCAAGTGTTTCTCGTGCTTTAAGTCAGTTAAAAGAAAAGGGCCTTATCAATATCGAAATGTCAGGAGCCATTATTTTTACTCCTGAGGGCTTAAGCTACGCTAAAAAAGTTTTCCAGCGTCATCGCATTTTAACTTACTTCTTACGTTATGTGCTTGAGGTTCCAGCATCCCAGGCCGAGCAGGATGCCTGCCGTATTGAGCATGTCATTTCAGATCTTACTTTAGATCATATGATTGCCTACTTAGATAAGCAAAAGATGCTTCCTGAGGATTTACTTTAGTTAATACACGCACGGTTTAGCCGTGCGTTGTTGTTTTAGGCAGGCTACAAAATCTAGCTGCCTAAGAGCATTTAGCCAACCTAAGAACAGTGCTTGAGCACAGATGCCTGTTTCGTGCGCTTAGAGCTTAAGTAAGACTAGCAAGTTTAGCGCAGCATAGAGTGGTGGAAGGACATGCCAGGCTTGTCACGGCGTGGGCGTTTAATATAGTCAGTTTCAGCATCGACATCAGCATAGCTGTTGCCATACTCATCATCAGTATCAGTCTCATGCTCATTTTCTCCTAAAGGGCCCTTTTTAAAGAAGCGGGAGAGGATGTTGTATTTCTCTCCATTTTCAAAGATCTTTAAGAAGCGCTCTATCATGACAAATGACAATACTTGGGCCTGCTGTGCGGCCGCCAAATCATCGGCGTTATTAGCTGCACTAGCATGAGTGTTGTTCATTAATAAAGAGTTATTACGATTGCGAGTACGTAACTCAATCATCTCATAAAGCTTTTGCAACATACCAAGTGAAATCATTACCGAAGGCTGGAGAGCCGAGGCTTGGGTAGTGCTAATAGTTTTAGACATATTAAGCACTTGCTGCATCAGAACATTTTGCTGGTTTAACAGCTTAAAGTCCTGCAAATTGCTTGTGGAGCTCAAATTACCAGTAGCATTAAAGGATGCAGTAGCTACATTAGCCTTAGCTGCACCAGTAGCGCTATTGCTCTGGCTAAGGTTGCTACCTGAGATTGAAGATGAGCCTGAGCTTAAGTTTGAGGAGTTTTGGCTGAGGCCTGGGCCTAGATTAGTGCCCTGATTAGAGCCTGGCTTATCTTGAGGGACTGTTTGGCCATAGCTAGGAATAGTGGTTGGTTTATGAGCATTCATGCCTTGCTCCATAGCCAAGGCACGATTAAAAGCTTGTTGATCGCCTTTATGTGCGCTTTGAGACAAGCTTTGATCTAATTGTTTGAGCAATTCTAAAGCGTGAGAGGAGTTAGACACTAAAGGCATGTTGATACCTCCAAGGCAAAAATTGCATGCTAATTTTAGTACTCAATAAACAATCACTAAAAACCAGTATTTTAGCTAAGATACAGCTAAAATAGCGCAAATTTTGTACCAACTTGCAGCCTTTAAATAAGATTACTCTGATCTCCCCTGACCTCTAAGCAAACAAGCGCACTAGTACTGAATTTCAAAAGTTCATCACTCCATTAAATGCTAATTAAAGCTAGTAAATTCGAGGTTTTGCTGCTTTAAAACAGAGGGCAAAACTTTTGAAAGCTAGTACTAGCCCGCTTGCTCTCTCACTTGCTAACTTGCACGCATGTAGGTGCGCTCGCTCGTTCGTGAGCTTACTTGCATGTGCGGGCACTTGTAAGCTTGCGTGCAGGTCGCCTTGTGTGCGGCGCTATTGCCTTTGCTAGTTTTTGCTTGCTCCTACTCTTATTAACAGTCTCTATCTAGCTGGAGCAAGGTGTTAGCTGCTTTACTTTACTTTGATCTAGTAAAATATAATCATATAAACAATTAAGCAAGTTTTAGTTGAAATCAAAAGGAGTTAGCAATGGCTAACAATAGTAAAATTACATCGACAGATATCGAACTGTTGTATGACCTTTTAAAG
>NZ_JALKIM010000026.1 GCF_023050945.1 Anaerobiospirillum sp. NML120448
GTTGCTTACCTAAATAATTAGCTCCTATCTGTTGAACTACATTAGGAGCAACCCCAAACTTTAAACCAATTTGATATGAGCTTTGCTCAGTATCCATAATTGCCTTTGCAATATCAGACTCGGTTATATTCTTATTGATTACCGAGGATACATTGGGCGATTTTTGCATGTTCAATATGCCTCCGCTTACTGTAAAACATGCATCAATCCTATAAAAGTCAGGGGTTAAATTATAGTACCGCTATACTTTACAATTACTTTTGATTTGAACTTTATTTGTTTTAAAGCATGCATCAGGACTGCATTTTTTAAAGATTTAAGTAGGCTTGGTGTGCAAAAGACATGTGCTACCACAAACGTGCTCTATAGGTATAGGGACATGTACGTATGTAGTTTGTTTGTGAGCTGTTGTGGCAGCATGGATTAATAGGGGATAAAGGCACAAAGCGTCCTTGTGCCATTTTTGCCTGTTA
Source organism: Anaerobiospirillum sp. NML120448 (assembly GCF_023050945.1). Lineage (GTDB taxonomy): Bacteria > Pseudomonadota > Gammaproteobacteria > Enterobacterales > Succinivibrionaceae > Anaerobiospirillum. The sequence continues at coordinate 474 of NZ_JALKIM010000026.1, forward strand.
ATGGCTATTGGTTCTCCTCATCCTTTAGGTAGTCGTACCAGCATTCATTAATCTGGCTATATAAGATCAAGTAAGTTAAGTTAAAGACCTGATGCTCATTAAAATCTAAAGTAACTAAATGTTCTTCTTCAAGATTAGCTGGGTTTTTAGTAGCCTTAGGGTCATTTACTTGTTCAGAGAGCTCTTTTAAAGCATTCTTTTGTTTAATGGAGGCTACTCTAAAAGAACGGCTATCTCTATCATTGATATTGCCGTAGACTGGGCCAGTTTGGGCATGTCTTGCCTGAGCCTCTAAATAAGCTTGCTCGTAATCATTAGCTAATTTTTCAGCGCTAGTATTGGTCTCTTGAGTACTATTTTCCTCAGTAGCCTGACTATCGGATGCTTCTTTAGCTGTAGCAGCACTTATGTCAGGGGCATTTTCCCCTTGCGGTAAGGCTGTAGCGTTATTGTTCTCTTGTGAGCTTGCCGCTTGAGAGTTATTGTTTTGGTTTGAATCGGCCTCAACGGTGGCTTGTGCTGTGGCAGTGTCAGCTGCTGTAGCTGTAGCTGTAGTTGTAGCTTCTGCTGGAGCAGAAGCGTTGGCTGGGGCTAAGTTGGTATCAGCTTGAGAAGGCTTCGACTCAGTAGGGGCGGTGCTCGGTTCTGATTGGGCATCAGCGGTGGCTTGAGCATTATGTTCAGAGCGATCTGGAGCTTGTACCTTCATTAAGAATGATAGGGAATCATCGCTATCGGAGCCTGGGGTAATAGGGCCAGAGCTGACATTTTTGACCACAGTTTTCTTTAGGGGCTCACGTAAAGTGCGTTGTTTGGCTCTAATAACAGGTTGTTGCTCAGGTGATTGAGATTGAGTTTCGGCCTGGGCCTGGGCGGCAGTCTGGGACTGCTCCTTTTTCTCTTGGTATTCAAGTTCGGCGGTAAGGGCACGGTGAGCGGCCAGGGCTTGAGCTACTAGATCGGCACGCTCTTGGAAGGCCTTAGCCATATTAGCAGCTTTTACGGAAGCACGTGCCTTGGCTAGAATAGCCATGGTATCAATTTCGGCTTGCTCACGCTCTTGCTCTGCTTTAGCATCAAATTCTTGGATGGCTAATTCTAATGCCGTAGGTTTGCCAAGCTTTGGGTGGTTGTCTACTGGAGTATATTGGACAGGATTGTTCATCACGTCAGGAGTAGGGGCCTGATGGAGATCGGCTGTATTGTAGACTACACTTAGAACGTGAGTTTTTGAGGTCACGATATTAGGATCAAGACCAATGGATTTGGCAAAATTGATTAAAGAGTCAATAAAGTACTCACTTAATTCTTTAGAGGAAAAGAGTGGTTCGACACACTTTAAGGCGCACAGACCTAAATAAATACAATCTTTTCTTAAGTTATCAATATTGATCATAAAGTCGAGGTTCTTGATTAAATAGCCATAATCAAGGGCAAACTCATAGGTTTCACGACCAATGCTGTTGTAAATGAGATCTTTTTCCTCTTGTTTAGTTATAGCTGCAAGCTGATTGGAGCTAATACAAGCACCTAAATAAACCAAGAGGGTATCAAGTTCATGGGTACGTAATAAGCACAGGCGATCAACATTATTCTCAAAGTAATAAGAGATATTATGATCTTCATGAAATTTTGCTAGTTGAGGGTGAACCTTATAAAGGCTGTCTTTGATAGCATCATTATCCTTTTGAGCACGCAAAGAAGACTGCTTAGCTCCAAAGTCAGCATTAAAGCTTAGAATGCGGCTGAGCAAATCGCCTTGATTTAATAAATATTGAACGTAGTAAGGACTCATCGCCATGACAAAAGGGCCTTTAAACGAAAAAACAAACTCAACAGAACAATCTAAGGCTCTAAGATACCTAAAAATCATTAAATTGCATAGTCATCAGACCAAAGGCTAATAATAAACCTATGCAAAATAGTTGCTCTTTTTTAGCTATCAAAAGCCAAATATCAGCCAAAAAACCGACCTATACTCTCGTAAGAGCATAGACTAAGCCAACCTAGCAATTAAGGTCTAATTAAGCTCATTCTAGGTTGTTTTATTGTGCTTGAAGGTAGGAATATAGGGCTCTTGATAATATTAGCTATCGTGGTTAGTAGTGGTACTTAACTCTTAAGATGGCAGTAGGCGTTTTAGCATTTTGAGTGGTGGTGTTTATTTGCTGGCGTTGGCTTGACTTGGTTTAGCTTAGCTTGATTTGGCTCTGAGGCTAATAGGCGGTTTGTATTGGGGTGATGGCGTGCGTGCGTTTTGAGAGAGGTTGGTTAGTTTTTCGTTAGGAGGGATTTTGGCGGTTTTGCGGGAGTTGAGAGTGGGTGGTACTGGGGTTTTAAATGTTTTTTGTGAAAAATGAGAGAAATGGGCAAGGAATTAATAGCATTTGCTCTAGGTAGCTTATGCATATAATCTTATAATACTTTGTCTTTTTTTACTTTTGCCTGAGCAAGGATAGCATGACATGATAGCTTTGCATATTTCAGCCTTGGTTTTTATGGCTTATGCCTTAGTATCTTTAATACTGCCACTTAAAATTAAATGGCTCTATAAGGGCTTATTAGCTTTAGTGGTGGTAGCTGCTGGTTTAAAGTATGTAGTGTACTCACAAACTGGTGGTATTTTAGAGCCAAAGTTAGATAGTTCCTATATTGTGGCTTTTGAGGCTGCTTATAGTGCTTTGATGCTATGCGTAGTCTTGGCTTTATTAAAAGATGTAGCGCTATTGTTTATTTGGATAGCTCGTGTTTTAGGTTGGCTTAACCAAGTCAGTATTGCTCATAGCAAAATCTCAACAGTAATTGCCATCGTAGGTATTAGTGCTGGTGTTTTAGGTACATTAAGTCAGTTTAAAGTGCCTCAGGTTTATGATGAGACTATTTACATCACAGATCTACCAAAGGATTTGCAAGGCTATCAAATTGTTCAGCTTACTGATTTACATATCGGCCCTATTTTAAAGAAAGAATTTTTACAAGGCGTAGTAGATCGCACTAATAGCCTTGAGGCTGATTTAGTAGTGATTACTGGTGATCTGGTAGATGGATCGGTAGCTAAGTTAAAGCAAGAGTTTGCTCCTTTACGTGATTTAAAGGCCCGTCATGGTGTGTTGGCTGTAACTGGCAATCATGAGTATTATTCTGGTGCCAACTCTTGGGTAAAAACCTGGGAGGAAATGGGCGTAAAGTTTTTAGATAATGAATCAGTGCTATTACAAAGTGGTAGTTCATTATTAAAGGTAGTTGGTCTACCAGATCCACGTGGTAAAGCCATGGGTGCTCCTGAACCTGATTTTAATCAGGCCATGAAAAATGTCATTACCTATCAATATGGTATGTCTACCTCTATTGAATCACCTCATGCCAAGCCTATGATGGAGGAGTTACCTACCGAAGCACTGGAGACTAATGCTCATGGTGTGATTAAGCAAGGTAAAGAAAAGACAGCAAAAAACAATACAGGTAAAAATAGTTTAGTCAGCTTTAATATTGGGCATAAGAACAATGATAAGGCCTTAAAGAGCTTTAGAGCAGGACGTGGTAATGCTGTTTTATTGTTAGCTCATCAGCCTGTAGTGGCAGATTATGAGGGCGTGAGTGCAGATTTAATTTTAGCAGGTCATACTCACGGCGGTACTATGTTCTTCTTAAAGCCATTAATTGCCCACTTTAATGCAGGATATGTATCAGGACTATATAAGCTCGACAGTAGAACTCACTTATATGTTAGCAATGGTACTGGCATTTGGTCGGGTTTTTCCTGTCGCATTTTTGTTCCAGCCCAAATCATGCGTTTTACTTTGCAAGCAGCTCCTTAAGGTTAGCAAGCATAGTGATGGGGCTAAATGGCTAAAGAAGGCTTTATTGGGCTTTAGGAGATTAAAGGCGTAGTGGGGTGCGTCCTTTAGCCCTAATGCCCTGTTTGACCTTAAGGGCAAAAATATTAAAATAGAGTCATTGGCTTTTAGACTTAAACCTCAATTAGTGTCAACCAGAGAAAAAAATTATGTCATATAAGATTTTATGGTACTCAATTCCTGCATTACACGACAATTCTAATGGTGCTGCTATTCATAATAAGATTTTGTTGGAGGCATTAGCCGCCCGTGGTATTCAGGTAAAGGTATTGAATGCTCTGGTTGGTGATGATGTTAAGGGCTTAGCTGTATTTGATCGCATTAAGTCTCAACTTAAAAAAGACGATAGCGAAAACTACTATCAGTTCCATGATAATGGAGTTGAGTATGTAGTTGCTAAAACTCAAGGCCATTTATCTAATGAAGTTACCGCAGCAGATCAATCACGTATTTTCGACCTCTATTTACAATTTTTAGAGAAGTTCCAGCCTGATGTCGTTATGGGTTACTCAGGTGATGTTTTCTCTGCTTATTTACGTATGGAAGCTCGTGCTCGTGGTATTCCTGTAGTTTATGCCTTATGCAATGGTCTACATCGCTCTTATGCTTTTGCCGACTGTGATTTAATCTTTACTCCATCACAAGCCACTTCTAAGTCCTATTTAGAGTCAGATAACATTGATGTTAAAGCTGTAGGTCAATTCTTAGATGTTAATAAGGTAAAAGATCCTAATCGTGACCCTGCTAATGCTAAGTATGTAACCTTAATTAATCCTACCCCAGAAAAGGGCTTAGCTATTTTTGCCAAGGTAGCTCAAATCTTTAGTAAAAAGCATCCTGAGCAAAAGTTCTTAGTAGTTAAGAGTGTAGGTGACTACAATAACATCTTATTAAGATTACATTATGCTGATGGCACTCCATTTGTAGTTAATGGCGTTAACCCAATTCCTAATGTTGATGTAGCTGAGCACACTGATGATATCCGTTTGGTTTATAACATTACCAAAGTCTTAATGACTCCATCAGTATGGCATGAGGCCTGGGGCTGTGTAGCTACTGAGGCTAATTACAATGATATTCCAGTGCTTTCATCAAAGAGTGGTGGCTTAATTGAGGCCGTACGTGAGGGTGGCATTTTATTAGATGCACCAGAGTGTACTCAAAAGGATTACTATTGTGTACCAAGCGATGAAGAAGTTGCTCCATGGGTAGAGGCCTTAGAGCGCTTATTAGTTGAAGATTGGACAGCCCAATGCCGTCAGGCCAGCGATGAAAACTCCTTACAAAAGAGTGTTGATCGCCTCATGATTTATTTACAGCCACTTTTAGATCAAGGCAAGGCTAACAAAAAGCCAATTGAAAAGTCCTTATACTTCTCTCAAAAGTGTATGGATAATCGCATGGAAGCTTATAAGAAGGCAGGCATTATTGCCGCTGATGGCTCTATTGTTGCCAAACTACAAGCCCAGGCCTCACAAGAGGCAGCAGCTGATCAAGCTGCTGCGGCTGCTTCTGCTGCTCCTGATGCAACTGGTGAGGGCGCTGCCAAGGCTACAGATACTGCACCTGAGGCTAAGGCTCCTGCCAAGGCTGCTGCTAAAGCACCTGTTAAGGCCAAGGCTAAGAGCAAGACTAGCAAGCGCAAATAGCAGATAAGCTTTAAGAATTTATTTTTACAGGCCCTTAAGCGAAAGTTTAGGGGCCTTGTTTTTTTTCTGGTGCGGCAAAAATGATCTTTTTGGCAACCATGGCAAGGTAATAAGAGGCAAAAGCTGCCTTATCAGTAAGTAAAGTACTAGGGGGGAGTTTTTTAGAAAATAAGAGCATTTTGGGGCGGCAAAAGGGCATATTTAAGCCATTTGTCTTGCTGTTGAGAGAACTTAATGGGCTTAAAACATGCGTTGGCATATTGTGTGCAAAACCATAAGTGCAAGTGGGTTTACTCCCTTATTTAGCTCACTTCTAGGAGACAACTATGTCAAGCTCTATTGTTAATTCAATGGCTCCTACCGATATCAGGGAAAATTGGTGGGATAAGAGTAATAAGCTTGATAGTTTCGCTAATTCATCAGTAAATGATATTTTTGGGGCTAATGAAACTAATGGTTCATCCTTTAGTGCTAGCCTTGAGAACATCTTGGCTCGTGCCGACGAAATTTCAGCCAACAATGGTTTGAATGTTTCTCGTGCTGCACCAACTACTGTCACTGGAGAAGCGGTAACTTTTGAAGAGCTTATCAACTCTGAAAATGCGCAGATAAGAGAATTTGCAGTATTAGATCAACAGCCCCTTTCACCAGACTGGGCCGTCTTGAAGAACGCTAATCCCGTTACTCCAAGCAATTTCAAGGCTCTTAATGGTTTATCAGATGGCTTAATGCTATCTCAGCGCTTTGCTAATGCTCTATATGCTGTGTAGCTTGATTAGTAAATAGTTGCAATAAGATAATTTTGATGGATGAGGTCTCGCTATGACCTTGAATCAGTCTTTCAATAAAAATTAAAAAATTGTGCTTACGTAATTTTTATTGAGATTATCTTAGGGCGCTACATACTAAGATTGGCTATATAGTGGCTTATTTCTCTTTACTAGCTTTACTGCTTAAAAGAGTGATCATAGTTAGGTCTTCGTTTTATCTTAATTAAAGGAGTTAGTTGTTGCTTGCTTGTAGTTAGCGGTAATTAACTAATTTCTTTAATAAGAGTTCAAGACCAGTTTTAACAAACAGTGTCTGATACTACTCTTTGACCCTGCATTGAGTGCATCAAGATTGGTGTGCTCTGGCATACTAACTGTTTATTAAAACAACTATGTTCGCCACAAAATGCTCTTACTGCGCAAAGCCACGCTTTGCGCAGCAAGAACTCGGCAGCATTAATAAAGCGCTGCTTTTGTTTTAACAGGCAAAAGCAGCCCTCTTATCTGTTAGTTGTTTTAAAGACATTTTTGCTAATGAAGTTAAAGATCATTGCTAAGCTATTTTGCTAAAGATAGTTTAATAATGATCTCTAGCTCGTTTGCTATTTCTTCTCTCCCTTAATCTTTCCAAATTTGATCATCTCATCAATTATTCACCTCTCTTTTAAATTAGCTGTGCTATGCTTAATTTGACCTTTAATTTTTTGTTTTGATGAGGAATTAAGCATGAACTTTAAAGAGCTTATGGAAACACGCTATACCACTAAGCATTATGATGCTACTCGTAAGGTGGATGATCAGACTTTAAGAGCCATTTTAGAGGCGGTAAGACTAACTCCAACCTCTGTAAACAGCCAGCCATATCATTTTTATGTACTTACAGGTGAGGCTAAGCAAAAGCTACGTGATGGTATTAAGGACTTTAACCAAAAACGCTATGACGCTGCCTCTCATGCTATTGTCATTTCTTGTAAGACCAAAATTGATGAGGAACACTTAAAGGCTGTATTAGAAGCTGAAATCAAAGATGGTAGATTACCAAATGAAGATTTAGTGGCAGCACAAGATAAGTCCCGCCATTTCTTCTCTAACTTGCATATTGAAAATGGTGATTTTGAGGCTTGGACTTGTAAGCAAGCCTATATTGCTTTTGCTACCTTAGTATATGCAGCTCACGATGTGGGGGTTGACTCTACTGCTTTAGAGGGCATTGATTACGATAAGGTCAACGAAATTATGGGCTTTAAGGACAAGGGCGAGGCCTGTGCTTTAGTAGTTTCCTTAGGTTACAGAGCTCAGGATGATTCTAATACTTTAGACAAGCGTCCTAAGTCACGCTTAAGCGTAGAGCAGTTAGTTTCTTTTATTGATTAATATAGTGACTGAGCGCTCAAGCTCTAGGTAAAGTAAGCATGTAGCTATTTTATAGCTGCTATAATTAAGGCCGTGTTTGACCAACAAACATGGCTTTAATTTTTTTTCATTAAATCAAAAAGACAAGGAACTTATTATGAGTGCTGAGTTTTTATCTATTCACCCAGATAATCCGCAGCCACGCTTTATTAAAATGGCTTGCAAGATTTTGCGTGACGGCGGTGTAGCCGTAGTGCCAACCGATTCTTCTTATGCTTTATGCTGTCTTATGGAGCAAAAGAACGCTATGGAGCGTATTGCGCAAATTCGTAAGATCAGTAAGAACCATAACTTTACTTTAATTTGTCGTGATTTATCTGAGCTTTCTACTTATGCCAAGGTAGATAATAATGTCTTTAGACTGCTCAAAAACAATACTCCAGGAGCTTATACCTTCATTTTACCAGCTACCAAGGATGTGCCTCGTCGTGTGATGAATGAAAAGCGCCGTACCATTGGTTTGCGTGTTCCTAAGTGTACTATTTTAGAAGCTTTATTAGAGGAGCTTAATGAGCCTTTAATGAGTTGTTCTTTAATCTTACCTGATGAGGAAATGGCTGAATCAGATCCTGTGGAAATCAATGACAAGATTGGCTCCATTGTGGATGTGATTATTGATGGCGGTGTATTACACCCTCATGCTACTACAGTAATTCGTTTTGAAGACGGTAGCCCTATAGTACGTCGTGTTGGTATTGGTGATCCAAGTCCTTTTGAATAGAGCATTTTGTTAGGGCAGGAAAATAATCGACAACTTACTATTCGCTCTGCGTAAGCTCATCCTTGATAAGGCGCTATTTGCGCCACAATCATTGGCATATACGCTACCGCTATCACTATTAATGGTGCTATAACTGATATAAGCACAGGTTTAGGTATAGGTATGGCCACAGGAATGGGAATGGGAGCTGGCACTGGCATTATCAATGCGCTAGTACTAAGTTGGCACTGCATGGTATGGCACTGCGTTGCATGGCATGGCATGGCATGGCACTATACTTTACTGTACTGCGATACACTAAACAACACTACACCAAACCACGCTGTATGGCGCTATGCTGCGCTAGAGATGAAGCTAGAGAGGTTGGTTGGTTAGTTGGCGTGTAATCTTAGGTGCTTACCCAATAGTTAGCTCCTGCCCTAACAGGAGAAGTTTTTTTCATGGTCTACTATCTCAGCAGTATTGAAACTGCTCGCTGCTTCTTTGGTCTTTAGATTGGCCCTGATAGTAGGGGCACATCTTACTTCTCTTTGAGAAGCATATATCTCTCCTTAACTAAGATTTCCTTGATTTGCTCAAATTTTTTTAATTTAGTTTTACTTTTTTACTTAAACATTAGCTAACTTTTAACCTTTAAAAGTTGTTTTTATCGGACTTATTCAAAATTTTCTTATTTTGTGAGACAGCTTGACACAAAATTCACTCAACAAAAGATGATTTTAATGTGCGTTTTATATTATTTTCATGAGTATCAATATTAAAGCCAGTAAACAAACTATCAAGGTTTGAGGCCAAGTCTATTTTTAGTCATAGTGATAAAAATTATCACAAAAGCCTTATTTGCGAAAAATTGCTCTAGAGAGCAGCTACAGCTGTGCTCGGTCACGCTAAACGCACGCAAAAATATTTTGTAATAAAATAATGCATCTAGGATAGCATAGTAAATTAGTGATAAAATTGATAAATATGAGCTGGCGCACAGATTACCAAGCATGAAAAACTTAAATTTGTGAGCTCACTTGCAAATGAAATTTTCAAAAGTTGGCCTGTGTAGCATATTTGAGAAAAGGGGATTTTATTTCCTTTTTACAATTTGCATAATTACAGCAACAAAAGCGAAGACAAAAATTTTATGTTTTAGCGAAAGATGTTAAAAATTGCTCTTTATCTAGAGTAAGAAATTTTGACTCAACTAAATAAGGAATTAGGCCTTGTATAAGGTCTAACTTTTTATTTTTTCAAAAGGCATCTTAATCAATAAAATCATATTTTTTGTTTTCAAAGGCAAAATACTCTTTAGCTGTCTTAAATTAAGTTTTCGTTTACTCGTGCTTTAAGCTCAGCAGCTTGCAGTACATATTGTCGCTTTGGACAGTAGTTGTTAGTTAGTTTGTTTTTGAAGTTTAAAGTTAAGGACGCAACAATCATTCAGACAAGGAAAGGATATAGCCTGTTAGGTAAAGTTTATAACTTTCTATAGGCTTTGATGCTAGTAGGGACTTAAATTGTAAGATTTAAGTGGCATAGGATATCTCTAGGAGTAGAGATTTTTACCCAATAGCATCAGTGCAGTTAGCATTTAGTATTTTCTATACTTTTATCCTAACTGCCGCAGCGAAAACTTTGTAAAGTCCAAGGTGATAAGAGTAGCCACTTGTATGGTCTTATTGTTAGGCGCTGGTTGGTGTAGAGCCAGTAGTTGCACAACAATACTAAGAAATTAGAAGAAAAGATAAGCAAGTAAGCTTATTCTTGTATGTCTGTACTGAGAATAAGACCAAATTTTTTCCTAAGCTAAGCATCTTATGCTATGTGCATTATGCATTTGATTGCTATCTTAATTTAGGGAAATATTTTTTTGTAAAGAGGACTCCTAGTGAGTCCTTTGCCGTATTTAGCCCTCCTACGCCCAAGCCCAAGCCCAATCACTATAGCTTGCCTAAACTTACTTTGTTTCTTATTAAGCTTTTGTTGCCATTGGAACCATCGTAGCCGTGGGAGCCATGCTTGAGTGCTAATCACATAATCCAAGCTAATAGAACTCTAGTCAAGCAACGCACTGCAAGGGCCTAACATCATGAGTAATAAAGCTTTGAGGCGTTTACAGTTCTTAAGGCTCTTACAGCCAATTAAAGCCCCTTACAGCCTTATGGCAGGGCAAAGTAAGAACTAAGATTGGTGCTAGAGCTATGGTGGGGAACATTATTCTATTGCTCTTGTATAGCTGCTCCATTGGCTAAGAGACAATTTTTAATGATTGTGTCAGGGGTTGAGGTGTGGGAAAGGGCAATTCCAGACTTCATATTAGGCTCGTTGCCGTTGTTAATAATATGGCAGGAGTCAATTTGTAGCTTGCTGCTATTTTCTACAACTATGCCCTTGGTGCAGGGGCCGATATTATTATGAATGGTTAAGTTCTCTAAGGAGAGCTTGAGGCTATTTAGTATGTGAACATTACAAAAAGATGAGTTTTGGCAAGTAATACCACTGACTAAGACCTTTTGTGAATCTTGGATGAGAATGCTCTTAAGGTTAAATCCTGGCTCTGATTGGGACTGTAAAATAGTCGTTCCTGAGCCATCAATAACGCCCTCTCCGCAAATTTCTACATCATGAGAGCCAATAATATTGATAAGACCTACAGGTGCGCTCTGAGAAACTCCTGCAATATTAGTTTGCAAACAAGGGTAGGTATCTTTGTCAGCAATAGCAACTAGGGTGGCGCCTTTTTGTAATACCAGCCTAATACGGGAGGTAAGCTTAATAGCAGAAATTAAGTAAGTGCCAGCAGGCACGATTACCTCACAAGCAATTTGTGCCCTAGGCAAGCTTTGTCCCTTAGCCTCAGGACAGAAGGGAAGCTCTGTTTTGGCTTTAGTAAATGGAGTTGGACGCTCTTTGCTTTGCTCTGGGCAGCAAGGCTTCTTGCATCTTGTGGCATCAGTACGGCCATTATTATGTCCCTGCCCATGTTCATACTCTAGACTGGAGGTCTCAGATAGTATGCTATCTTGCTCGTTAGGTGTTGGCTGGTGCTGTTGCTTGGCAGTTGAATCAAGCAAGATGCCAACATGTTTTTGGTAGATGGCTGCTTGGATGATGCCTTCGACGGAATGGGCAAAAAAGCGTGCTTGAATAATGGCTTCTTGAATGCTCTTAGTATCATTGGTAATACCATCGCCTGTAGCACCAAAGTCTTTGACATTAAAGCTTTGAGCTACGCAAATATTCTCTTTAGGAGCTGCTTTAGTTAAAGAGCTGATATTAGCATTAGGACAAATTTCGTTGTTGAGCAGAACAACTCCAGAGGATAAAACTTGCGGATCATTATCGAAAGCCATAAGAAAACTCCTAATACTTGTAAGGCAAAAAGGTGGGAGCAAAGCCAAGGTTGTTTGATCATGAGCAAAGATAGGTTCTAACTCATCAACTAAATATAGCACAAAAACCATCACATAGCCCTTATGATGTTGCACTCACTTTTGCAAATTGGGGCACAAGCATTAAGATAAATATAAAATTAGTCCTTAGATCGCAAAGTTTTAGCTAAGCTTAGCTTATAATTATATAATTCATTACAGACAGCGCTTTTGGCTGTAGCTAAGACCATAAGCTGCCAATGTGTTCGTTAGATTATAATCTTTTGCTGAATATACCTAGGATACTTTTAATGTATAACCTGCCAAATCTGCTCACTATCTTAAGAGTGGCACTTATCCCTGTTTTTGTAGGTCTCTTCTATTATCCAACCACCAAAACTAACTTTATGGCAGCTGTTGTCTTTGTGATTGCTGCACTTACCGATCTTTTGGATGGTTATTTAGCTCGCAAACTTAAGCAAACTACTAAATTTGGTGCTTTTTTAGATCCTGTAGCTGACAAGATCATGGTATGTACTGCTTTAGTATTGATTGTTGAGTACTATTCCGTTCATGTAAATGAGTTCTTCCCTCATATGAACTTATTAGTCTCTATCCCTGCTATGGTTATTATTGCTCGAGAGATTGTAGTGTCTGCTTTACGTGAGTGGATGGCTGAGATAGGTCAAAGAGCTCAGGTAGCTGTAAACTGGGTTGGCAAATGGAAGACAGCTATTCAGATGGCTGCAATTGCATTATTAATCTATCGTCATAATGAGCCAATGATTTATGCGGCTGTTGGTTTATTATGTGTCGCTACAGTATTAACCATTTGGTCAATGGTGGTTTATCTCAAGGTTGGTTTAAGCCACATGTCAGAAGAAGCCCCTGTTAAAGAGCCTCAAGTAACAGCCACTGTAGTTGCAAAGAGCAGCAGTCAAGATGCTCAGGTATCTGACGCTGCAGCTGCTGACACAGCTGATGGCAAAAATGATTCATTAGCCTCCTCACAGCAAGATGCTCCAAGTGAACCAAAGGCTGATAATGTGCCTAAAGTTTAATTAAAGTTGAACTCTTAGTTAAAAGAAAAGGAACCTAAATAGGTTCCTTTTTTTTGACTAAATACACTTAGCTGGTTTTGGTAGACCTGCTAGTTTGGCAGCACACTTAGCTGCACCGTCTGGAAAGAGTCGAGCTAATTTTACCGAGGAGGCCAGCTCTTCATGACCTTCTTTTTGCAAGAGTTTAATTAGGCCACGAATAGGAGGGGTAGTATCAAACTCCTCATAATACTTGCGTACCATAGCAATAATGACTAAGTGCTCAGCAGTAAGCTCTAAGCCCATTAAAGATGCAATATGATCTCTAAGCCCCTCTGAATAGTCATTTAAACTGAGCAAGTAGCCCTCATCATCAGTAGGGATTTGCTTGCCTTCAAATTCAATATAGCTCATAAAAACCCAGTCCTTAATAATTAACGCTCTCCTTTGAGCATAATACTACTGCTATTCATTCTCATAGTATGGAATAATACCAATTGAGTCTTTTGCTTGGCAAAAAATTGATGGGCATGCTGTAGAAATTGCTCAATATCCCAAGCAATAAAGTCAATATAGCCATAATGAGTGCCTGTAGCTCCACCTATAATAGTGGCAAACTCCTGTTTGTCCTCATCAAAAGCATCACGTAGATCAAAAGCTTCATCAGAGGTCATATTGGAGAGGTCAAAAGCTAAGAATCCTGCTACAGCGCCATCGGCGTGCAGCCTGTTAACACTAGACTCATCCAAGGCAAAATAATCACTAAGCAGGCCAATACAATTAGAGCCACCAGCAATGATGTCAGCCCTTAAAGGGAATGACTCCTCTTGAGTAGGATTCATCTTGTAGCCAATGTAATTATGGTCTAAAAAGTCTTGAGCACTAAAGTCTATGCTACAGCCGTCTTCTTTGAGCTTATCAAGGACACCTTTTAGAGTAATACCAGGCTCTGCTAAAGGCTCATCGAGTACATCCAAATTGTCGATGTAGCGCATATTAATCAGTTCGCCTAAATTAGTATCGGTCAGCAAAAAGAGTAACCAAGTGGCCTTATTCTTATCATGAGCAATAAGATCGCTAAGTTTAGAGCAATAGCAAGATAGGGTATAAGAGTTTTCTTTTTCTTGTTTAAGCCATACTTGGACATCACTGCCATCAATTTCAATGTCGTTAACTTTAAGAGCAAAATTGCCTTTGCCTGAACGGCCAATGGTAAAAGACCAATTTTCTAAGGCCTGCTTAGGAGCATGGTTCATAAAATAGACCAGCTCAAATAATCTCACCACATCGCCCTCAGGTGAGAAGGTGATTTCGTACTTTGGCCCATGATAGCCCACTTCAAGAGCTAAATCAGCAAAGGTGCGCTTAAAGATCTCTCCAAGCATAGCAATAATAGTAGCGCCATTTTGGTGGGCTTCATCTTCGATAAGGGCTTGTCTAATAATAGACTCTTGCTTCAGAAACTCTTGCCAAGTGTCTTTAGTACGTTCAGCAAAACAGCTACTAAAGCTAGGCAGAGCAATTGCTTGCTCGCAATGCTCAATAAATTCTTCAAGATCTGACTTAGGATTGATTAAAGCATTATCCTCAGGGTGAAGCTCTAAAGCCTGTTTAAAGTATTTAAGGGCTAAAGGTTCCTGATCTAAGTAGAAATAAGCGTAAGCTAAGCGAAAATTCCAATTGTAATCCTGATTAAGCTCATACTCTAAAGGTAAGAGTAAATCTAGAACCTTATACAAAGTGGCTCTATCTTCATAGGATCCTTGATTGGCAACATTATTGTAAGCTCGGGCTAGCTCACAAATCATAGCGCTATTTCTATCTGTGCTCTCAATAGCCTCTAAGCTCTCAATAATTTTGAGAAATTCACCTTGTTCATGCCACTTTTGGCACTGAGCTAATAAGTCCATAGTCAGACTCCTTTGTTAGTGCAATCTTATTGCTAAACACTGCATTAAACTAGCAGTATTTCAATCTTAGCGTATAAACCACTACAAGGGTACTAGGTTTGGGAAAAAAGCCTAAGCTTTGCTAGGGATAGCCTCAAAAATGATAAAGAGGGTGAGTGACTGGGGTGACTATGGTGGATACAAAAAACCCAAGCCTTCAAGCTTGGGTTTTAGTAAAGAGATAAGCTATTTTAATCTTGGTGATGGAGGAGGTGACCCATCTTTTGAGCTTTGATGCGTAAGTAGTCTTCGTTAAACTTATTTTCACCATACTCTAATGGTTCACGAGCTACTACTTCAATGCCATGCTGGGCAATGTCGTCAATCTTAGCTGGGTTGTTGGTCATTAAAATAACCTTAGTAAAACCCATAGCACGCATCATATCAGCACACAAGCCATAAGTACGACCGTCAGCAGGAAATCCTAGTTGTAAATTAGCCTCAACAGTATCTAAGCCATTATCTTGTAAACGATAGGCAGCAATTTTGTTAAAAAGACCAATACCACGACCCTCTTGACGCATATAAAGTAAAGCGCCACGACCTTTTTCAGAAATCTTACGTAAAGCAGCTTCTAATTGAAAACCGCAGTCACAACGTAAAGAGCCAAGAGTATCACCTGTTAAACACTCGGAGTGAATACGGGTAAGTACTGGCTCATCAGTGGTCAGATCGCCTGCATAAATAATTGCGTGCTCACGTAATTGGTGATCTTTGAACACTTTAATTCTAAACATACCAAAACGACTTGGAAGCAAAGCACTGGTGCCTTCCTCAAAGATTTGACTTTCTGCCACGATTAATACCTAATAATTCAATAAACTCCTAGCTAATAGTTTACTAAAATTGAGCTATAGCTAGACCACAAAAATAATTGTCTATTATACCTTAGCACTATTTAGCAAACAGAGTGAATTAATTTTTTTCTCAACAAAACTAGCTGCTTAGTATAAAAAGCTAAAAGAATAGTACTTTTAGTAGTGAGCACCATATGGTTAAAGTATTGTTTTGAGTTGACAATCATTTATACAAAAGCTGACTTTGCGCTATGATAGTTAAGGTAATTTAGATAATATATAGTCTAACTATAAGGTTTTTTTAACTACAGGAGGCATACGGCTTAGAGCTAACAGCAGTCATTTGCTGCTTAAGCATTGTGATTGTTATAGCGAATTAAGTTGTAGTTTTACATATGGGAAAGGCTTTTGTTATAGCTGTTGATGGCCCTGGTGGTGCAGGAAAAGGTGAACTTACCAAGCGTTTGGCTAAAGAGCTTGGCTATGATTTATTAGACTCTGGCGCTATTTATCGTGTACTTGCTTATGCAGTACGCAAAGCTGGTCTTGCCATGTTTGATGAGGACTCTATTGTACAAGAGGCTCAGGTCTTATCCTTAAGTTTTGAAATTCAAGACGATGGTGTACATGTATTCTTAGGCGACGAGGATGTTTCTAAGGCCATTCGCACTGAAGAGTGCGGTTTAAACGCCAGCAAAGTAGCTCCACACCCTCTAGTTCGTCAGGCCTTGTTACAGCGTCAGCGTGATTTTGCCAAAGAGCCTGGTTTAGTTGCTGATGGCCGTGACATGGGTACCATTGTATTCCCAGATGCTCAAGTTAAAATCTTTTTAGATGCCTCCCCAGAGGTAAGAGCTAAGCGCCGTGTGCTTCAATTAGAGCAAGCAGGCAAAGAAGCTGACTTTGATTTGATTTTACAAGAAATTACTGAGCGTGATGAGCGTGATCGCAATCGCCCAGTCGCTCCATTAAAGCCAGCTGAGGATGCTTTAATCTTAGACTCAACTAATATGAGTATCGAAGAAGTATTTAACACTGCTATGGATTACATTAAGTCCAAACAGCAGTAATTTATTAAGCATCATTTAGCAAAGCTTAATTTTTAACTAAAGGCAGTGAGCACCTCACTGCCTTTTGCATCAAAGAAATAAACAACACAACGCACCCACCTCCCATCCAAAGACCTCATTCTCATCGCCATCCTTCCATACCATAATGTCATCATAGAGCACTAAGCTGCCAGAGTGCTGCGACAATAAGCCAGCAGTAAGCTGCTAAAAGCCAACAGCCAGTGGCAAGAGGAAAGAGGCATAAGGCCTTTTAATAGCTCTATCAGCAAGATTGCCATGATTCATTGGCAAGGAGAAGGGCGATGGCTAGGGCTGTTGCAATTGCTGTGGTGATTGCACCGTATTGTCCCTATCTGCAAGCTAATCTAATCAAAGCTAAAGTAATAGCGGGGCCGCAGGTAGGAGTAGGGTTGGCTAAGAGAGGCTTAGCTGTGGTGTTTTTAATTGGGCTTAGAATAGAGTACATTGTGAAAAAATTTGTGTAATAACATTGATTCTAATCCAACTGTTTTGCTATAATTTGCGATTACTTAGTTAAATGTGTCATGGATGACACTACATTGATAATTACCTCCTTAAAGCAGGATGCTTTAGGGTGCTTTTGGAATCATTACCTTAATGACTTATAATTTTGCCGAACTCTTCGAAGAGTCCTTATCTCAACAAAACACCCGTCCTGGTGATACCACCAATGCTCAAGTTGTTGCTATTACTGATGACTTTGTAATTTTAGACTCTGGCTTCAAGTCTGAGTCCAGCATCCCAGTTGAGCAGTTCATGAATGCCCAAGGCGAGCTTGAAGTTGCTGTTGGCGATTTCGTGCCAGTAGTTCTCGAGTCCATTGAGGCTGGTGATGGCGAGACTGTTTTATCACGTGAGAAGGCCAAGCGCAATGAGGCTTGGAGCAAGCTCGAGAAAGCCTTTGAGAATGGCGATGCAGTTGTTGGTCTTATCGATGGTAAGGTCAAGGGCGGCTTCACTGTTCAGTTAGGCGGCATCCGTGCTTTCTTACCTGGCTCTTTAGTAGACGTTCGTCCAGTACGTGAGACCACCCACTTAGAGGGCAAGGAGCTTCAGTTCAAGGTTATCAAGCTTGACCAGAAGCGTAACAACGTAGTTGTTTCTCGTCGTGCTGTTATTGAGTCCGAAAACTCCAACGAGCGCGAGAGCGTATTGGCCACCTTACAAGAGGGTCAAGAGGTTAAGGGTATCGTTAAGAACCTTACCGACTACGGTGCATTCGTTGACCTCGGTGGTGTTGACGGCTTATTACACATTACTGACATGGCTTGGAAGCGTGTTAAGCACCCATCTGAGATCGTAAATGTTGGTGATGAGATTGAAGTTAAGGTTCTTAAGTTTGACCGTGAGCGTCAACGTGTTTCCTTAGGCTTAAAGCAATTAGGTGAGGATCCTTGGGCAAACATCGCTGCTCGCTTCCCAGTTGGCTCTAACATCGACGGTAAGGTAACCAACTTAACTGATTACGGTTGCTTCGTTGAGATCCAAGAGGGTGTTGAGGGCTTAGTTCACGTATCCGAGATGGATTGGACTAACAAGAACATTCACCCATCCAAGGTTGTTTCTGTTGGCGACAACGTAACTGTTAAGGTATTAGAGATCGACGAGGAGCGTCGTCGTATTTCCTTAGGCTTAAAGCAGTGCAAGCCAAACCCATGGATGGAGTTTGCTGAGGCTCACTCTAAGGGTGACCGTGTAACTGGTAAGATCAAGTCTATCACTGACTTCGGTATCTTCATCGGTTTAGATGGCGGCATCGATGGTTTAGTTCACTTATCTGACATTTCTTGGCAGCAGTCTGGTGAAGAAGCCGTTCGTGACTTCAAGAAGGGCGACGAGATCACCGCTATTGTTCTCCAGGTAGATCCAGATCGTGAGCGTATTTCTTTAGGCTTAAAGCAGATCGCTGAAGATCCATTTGCAGATTACTTAGCACAGCACCACAAGGGCTCCTTAGTAAACGGCACCGTTGAAGAGGTTGATGCTCGTGGCGCTACCATTAAGTTAGCTGAGGGTGTAACTGGCTATATTCGTGTAGCTGATATCTCCCGTGATCGTGTTGAAGACGCCACCACCGTATTAAAGGTAGGTGACGAGGTTGAGGCTAAGTTTGTAAACCTCGATCGTAAGACCCGTCAGTTAACCTTATCCATCCGTGCTAAGGATGAGGCTGAAGAGAAGGAAGCTTTAGACACCTTAAACGATAAGCAACAACAAGAAGCTGCTCCAAATGCAATGGCTGCTGCTTTCGCTGCTGCTCGTGGTGAGTAATTCTAAAGCTCAAAGCTCTAGACAGATTAGAAACTTTCATTAGTTTCTGCCAACTGTCAAGCTTATGAACTTGATAGTTAAAACCCAGACTTGGATAACACCTTGTCTGGGTTTTGTTGTTTTGGGGCCTATAAAAACAAAATAGTATAAAAACTATACGCAATATAATGGTAGAATTACCTTAGGCCAATTCATTAAATATTCTATAAGGTGCGCCTACTACCATAAGATAGCGCCTGATAGTGCCAGCGCTCAGCGCTTGAGCTTGCTTACTTGCCTTGCACTGGTACAGCTCCTACGCAGCTCCTGCTCATTGCCTTAATAGCACTTTTACTTGCTTAGCATTCGCACTTGCATAGTTTAGCTTGCGCTTGCATTGGCGCATGTTTCCGCTTGTACTTGTGCTTGCCCCGAGCTTGCGCTTGCGCCTTTGCTGCCCATAATGCAGCTCTACTGCATGCTTTGTCGTCTGCTCTATAGGGCTGGATCTTGGTAAATTATCCCTTTAGGGATAATATGCCAGTTG
Source organism: Anaerobiospirillum sp. NML120448 (assembly GCF_023050945.1). Taxonomy (GTDB): domain Bacteria; phylum Pseudomonadota; class Gammaproteobacteria; order Enterobacterales; family Succinivibrionaceae; genus Anaerobiospirillum. The sequence continues at coordinate 19,917 of NZ_JALKIM010000026.1, forward strand.
CATTTGCATTTGCATTGTCTTTTTTGCCTTTTGCTTTAGCTGGTGCTCTTTGCTTGAGGGATTGAGGGCGGTTGCGATAGGACGAGCTCGGCTAGCTTATGTGATTTCTTTTTTTAATTTTTTGTCTAAGGAGTAGGTTTGATGTTAAACCTTATAGGAAGTAAGAGTGCCTTGGTGGCGCTTTGTATGGCCTCGTCTTTGTTGGTAGGTTGCCAGTCCAATATTAATAGCGTGCTCAAGTTTACCTTGGGTGAGAAGCAGTACAATGAGTTGCAGTCTCATGAAATTAAGACTGTTTCTGTACAAAGACGCTATATTCTTGAGTTTGCCGAAAACAAACCTTTGGTACAAGCTACTGCTATGCTTAAAACCTCTAAGGCTAAAGAGGGTGTTAAGCAACTAACTGAGATGGCTAATCAAGGCAATAGCTACGCTATGTACTTTTTAGGTGATTATTACACCAAGAAAGGACAACGCAAGTTAGGTAAAGAATGGACGCAAAAGGCCGTAGTGGCTCGTAATTATCTTGCCTTATTAGAGAATTTAGAGGCAGCCCGAAAAACGGCAGATCAGCAAGAAATTGCTAAATATACTCTGGAGCTGGCTATTATTGGCGATCTATCCTGTCAAGTGCTTACAGGCTACAACTATATTTATGGCAATGGCTTGCCTACCATGCATGAGGAAGGCTTAAAGTGGTTGCACAAAGTAGCTGATATCAACACTGATCTTTATGAGTGTGTGCCTGAGGAGGTTGATCAAGCAGCAGACATGATTGCTTCTGCCTCAGGTATCTTGGCTGAAATCTATCATGGCACTGTGCTTTTGGGTCGCTATCAGGATGAAGGCAAGTACAAAAAGTACTTGGCTAATGCTGCTGCCTATGGTTTAGCCGACAAGCAATTAGAGCTTGCTATGATCTATGCTCAATCCAATAGCACTAGCAAATTGGATAGGGCCAATAAAGTATTCCAGCTTGCTTTAGACCCAAAAAATAAATCTCATAAGGTTTATGGTTTAGCCGCTTATGCCTATGCTCAGTTTATTGATGCTCATCCTGAGATCGCTGTTAACCAAGATAGCAGCAAGTATCTCAATATTGCCAAAAAGAAAGGCGTGCTAAATGATTATGGAAAATTGGGCAATTATTACTACAACATGCTTGATTACAGCAATGCTAAGTTGTACTACGAAAAGGCTCTTAACGGAAATCAGGATGACAAGGCCAATGGCTTATTTGGTTTAGGTATGCTTTATTTTGAAGGTAAAGGCGTAAATCAGGACTACAGTCAAGCTTTATCCTATTATGAGCAAGCAAAAGCGCTCAATCATGCTGCGGCTGCGGTAAGATTAGGCCAGATGTATGCTCAGGGCTTGGGAGTGGCGCAAGATAAGGCCAAGGCCATAACTTACTTTAACCAAGCTTGTACTATGGGTGATATTGACGGTTGTGATGCCTCTAAAGAGCTCAGAGGTATAGGTATTCGCTAATCAGCCCCTCCAACTGCCAGAAAGAAGTTGGTATCTTTCAAGGCTGCTAGTGCTTAGAGCAGCCTTATTTGCTGGCAGTTGGTAAAAGTATAATTTAGTTTTAGTCTGCTTGGTTGTTGGAAACATCCAAGTAGATTTGTACCTGGCGGAGTTGATTCACAAGAAGAAAGGATACTATCTTCTAGCCTTAAAAGGAAATCAAGAAACCATATACAATGAAGCTAAAGAGCTGTGCGCTCACTATAAGCCAACCTCAGTAGAAAATGATTGTCATTGGCAACTTGATATCACCTTTAATGAAGATGATACTCGTAAAACAGGAAAAGCTGCGGAGAACTTTTCAAGACTCCTAAGATTTTGTATGAACTGTGTCCGAGCAGTAGTCTTTGGTAAGGATAATAAAGAATCCGTAAAAACCGAAGCCTTTATCTTAGCTAACTCAGAGGATTTGTTAATGCAGTTATCTCTGGTTAATAGACACTCTTATCAGCTCCCTATGTTAAAATTATTTTTACTTTGTTCCTAAGCACAATATTAAGTAGATTGAGGGGCAAAAAGCTCAATTAGCTACACTATAATCCTAAGTCTAGGAGGTGTAGATAAGATTACGCATCAATTGCTAAGCACAAGCTTGCTTTATGGTTAAGAGCACTAATTATTTCTTGAGGAGAAGAGGCTATGTCTGATATGGCCAAGGCTACCATGCCTAGCAAGACTCCAGCTACAGATAAGATCACCAACTATTCTAAAGATATTTATATGAAGGCTATAGATGAGATCTTGTCTGTTAATCCTCAAGGCTATGGCTTTAACAATTTAGAGGCTATACAAGCTAAACAGGCTAAAGAAAGTTCACGGCCTGAGCAACAAAATGCACAAGTAGATAAGACTCAAGTTGAGGGCCGCTCACATAAGAGTGAGCCTAACCCATTGATTCAAGACCTTACAGTTAACACTCCTGTAAAGAGCTGCCACAAGGACAATAGTTTTAATATGAACAATAAAGAAAATTCTAACTCCCCATGGGGCTCTGATGCAGCTGAAGTTGCTGCCGCTTTGGGACTTAGTGCTGATGTAGTGGCAAAAGGTATGGGTGTTAAAGCAACCACCAGCAATAGTTCTGCTACCAATCAAACTAGCAAAGCAGTCAATTCAGCCTCAACCTCTGGCACTAACGGCCAAAGAAAGTCACCATCGCTCAGTAAAGATGGCTCTAGTAAAAATTCCAAGACTACTGCTCATAAGAGTGCAACTACCCAACATAGTGGTAGTGACTTGGAGCATGATAGAAGTTTCCTCTCTATTGAGATTATGAGAGAGTTAGGTTCAGTAGTTAGTGAAGAAAACTATAAAACCTATTGTGCCAGAATGAAAAAGCATGGTCTTGAACCATATAGCCAAGATTTGTTGGTGGCTATGATGGTGTGCTCCTTCTTTTCTAAAGATGGCACTCTGGCGCAAAAATTATCTAACTACAATCCTCGTACTGGCCAGATGAAATTTGCCGATAGCGTAGTTAGAGCCATGGCCAAAAATGATGTCTTAATTGTTGAGGCAGGCACTGGTACAGGTAAAACTTACTCCTATTTGGTGCCACCTTTATTAGCTGATAAAAAGATTGTTGTTTCTACTAAGACTAAGGCCTTGCAAGATCAGCTTATAAGTAAAGATATTCCTAATCTGCTCTCGATGATGGATCTAGAGCATCTGCATGCTATTAGCTTAAAAGGTCAGAGTAACTATATTTGCCGCTATCTTTTTGATGGTGATGGCAAAATCAACATGAGCTCTAAGGCCCGAGATGTTTATACTACTATTAGTGATAAGATTGAAGAGAGCTCCAACTCAATAGATAGAGACATCCGTAACGCTACTTTTGGTGAAATAAACTTTAAAGTACCAGAAAAATTCCGTCGCTATGTAAGTTGTGATTCCAATTTATGTAGAGAAATGTCTAGTAGCTGCCCTTATGCGGCACAAAAGCGTGAGCACTTGAAAAAGGTTACTGAGGCTGTTGATAAGCTAAAAGATGAAAAAGGTGATGTTAACTATGTCATGCGTAACTTTAATAAGTTCAACATGCCTAACATCTCTAGTGAGCATTGCTTTACTTTTGCATCACGCCAAGAAGCTAAACAGCGTGATATTACCGTAATTAATCATGCTCTCTTCTTTGCTGCCTTACAAAGTGATAGTGGCATAGGTTCTATAGGATCTAGTCTACCTCTACCAGATATTTTAATTTTTGATGAAGCTCATACCTTAGCTGAGGTGGGGTGTGAGTTCTATAAAACTGAATTTACTGCCACTATGGTAATTGATCTTATCGATAAGATAAGAACCATTTTCCCAAAGGGCGGAGACTCAGGTCAGTTAAATTGTTATTTGGCTAAGCTAGGCTATGCTGCATTTTTGCTATTCTTAGCTCTGTCTTTAATGTCCGAGGGTCGTTATGGTGTCTCGGCAATTAAGTACTTGCATAACAAGACTCAATCTCCATTCCAGCTGTTGCAATATCGTTTGGCCGATATTCGTGCTCGTCAAGCCCTCATGGACGACTCTTACTACATGGCAGTAGTAGAAAAGGGGCTTAAGGAACATAATGCTAAACTTTATGGTGAGGAGCAGCAAGAGCTAAGTGCTGATTTGAAAAAAGGCAAAGAGAGCCAGCTCTTATCAGAAGATGAGTTACCTTTTGAGACTACTGAGCAAGACAAGCAAAGTGCTAAGCAGGAAGATGCTACCTTAGCTGCCTTATCCGAAGAAGAGCTGAAAAAGGAGCTAAGACGACAAAAACGTCAGAATACCAATCAAGATCATTCAATTGAAAGCTTTGTTAAACTTGAATATCAACGCTTAGCTTTAGACTTACAGAAAAAACTGGGCCCAGCATCATTATATTCTTCTAAGAATGATGTTAGTGATGAGCTTCTTGATGCTATTAAAGATATCAATGGTCTGCCAGTAATTGATTCCTACTTTAGAGCTTTAATGGGTGATATCCATAAGGCCTTAAGTAAGCTCTCCTCCATTTGGGAGAAAAATAAGGAAATCATTGCTGAGGACTATAACCTCATTCAAGAGCGTATTGATAGCTATAAGAATTTTGTTGCTGATTTTATGACTACAGATCGCAACAAGAATCAAGAAGAGTGCTTTAAGAATGCAGGATGGGTGGAGATTGGTAAAGAGGATGCTCCTCCTAAATTAGTAGTATGTCCTATTGATATTGGTGATCGCTTCTATAGTGCTATTGATGATCTCAAGAAAAAAGGTGTAACGGTAGTATTAACCTCTGCAACTATTACCTTTGATAAGAGCTTTGGTAAGTTCTGCCATGAGCTAGGCTTGCCTATAGAGCAGATAACTACCCAAATTGTAGAGTCGCCTTTTAACTATGCTAAGAATGCTTGTCTTTATCTTTCTAAGACTTTCCCAGATGTGTATAGCAAGAACTTCGTAAGTGATAGCTTATACATGATTGATGAGCTGATAAGAAAGGCTACTGGCGGCATCTTTATGCTTTGTACTAGCTTTAATAATATGAAATTAGCTAAAGAAGTGCTAGAAAAGCGCTATGGCTCTAGTCGTACCATTTTGATGCAAACTGAAGATACTGTGCCTAACTTAATCAACCAGTTCAAAAAAGATGGTAAGGCCATTTTAATTGGTACCTCATCTTTCTGGGAAGGTGTGGACGTGGCTGGTAATGCCCTGTCTTTAGTAATCATTGATAAGCTGCCTTTTAAGCAAGTAGGCGATCCTATACAAATAGCACGTAAGAATAGGGTAGAGAAACTTGAAAAAGGCAATTTCTTTAATCAAGTACAAGTCCCTGAGGCTACTATTGCTTTACGCCAAGGTGTAGGCCGCTTGATCCGTAATGAAGATGATCAAGGTGTATTGGTAATTTTAGATAATCGCTTGCTAACCAAGGGCTATGGGCCAAAGTGTGTTAACTCTTTACCTCCTATGACCAGAGTAGATAGCGTTAAAAAAGCATTACCATTTTTCAAGAAGGTCTAAAAACAACAAGGCAGCTTAATGGAAATAAGCTGCCTTGCTATTATGTGTCTACCAAGTCTTAGAGCTTAATATAAACTAAGTCATAAGGGCCAAAAGTACTTGAGTTAATGACTATAGGCATAGCATCAGGATCAGTAACTTCAATACGATAAATGCCTTCGTAATACTTATTCAAGTTGGTTTGTTTTTTCCATATGTTGTAGGTCTGCTTTAAAGAAAAGCTCTTATGTCTTTTTGATAAAGGCAAACTTACTTTGCTTAAATTAAGTTTAAGCTCCAAACCTGTAGTAATAACAAAGTTTTCATTTACCTGTTCATCCAGCCAAGATGATGTGCTATTTATGGTAGAATGACAGTCCCCAGCAGCACCCTCTAACATGGAGCTGCTAGGTTTTACCAATAAGTCACTACCTAAGTAAATAATTAAACAATCTTGTCCCCAACTTTCTAGCATCTGCTGCGCAGCACCTAAAGCATTGGGATTAATAGTCACTAAACATAGACGTGAGTCAAAAATATCCCATAGCCTTGGAAAACTAATACTCAAGCGCCTTATTTGTCGAGCCATCAGCGCCCGCTCTTTTTCTATTAATGCGCCCAAACTTTCAATCTTGTCTTTTAACTCTACAGTTAAGATCTGGTGGGGCTTTCTTTGAAATTGAGATAGTCCAGGTAAATCATAATTACGGGTGCGATTAGCATTTATGGGGCCAAAAGCAGGAGCATTGGATAACAGCTCCATTACTCCATAGGTATTGTTATTTACCATAGGTGAGGTAAAGAACTGCTCATTTGGCTCAATAGCATCTTGAAGCTCCGACGATGCCTCTACGACGCCCCTCTCCTCAGTAACAAGTCCATTAGATGCAAGCTCATTATGACCTTGCTCCTTACTTGGTAGAGCCTTATTGGCCTGCTCCATATTCTCCAAGGTTTGCAATGCTTGCTTAGATCTTTTAGGGATCTTGGTAACACCAATAGCCTGAGGAGGCATAGCGTCTTCCCTGGCTTTTAGTACTTTAGGGTTAAGACGTTTTGAGATGGAACTCATGCCTAAATAGTCAATTTCGCTCTCGTCACTAGATTCGCTTTCTAGCTCTAGTTCCAAGTCCTTTCTTTGGTAGCGTTTGGCTTTAGGGCGAGGCATTTGAGCCCAATCAAATTCACCTACCTCTTCATTTAAGTATTGCTTAATTTCTCGGCCTAAAGTGGTTCTACCATCGATTTTACGAGAGTTAAGATTAATATTAGGGAAAAATACATCTTTGCTCGGATCCTTTAAGGACTCAATCAGGCCATCATCCATCATGGCTATGCGATCTAACTCAAAAGAGCTATAGTCAGGATTTTTAACGTTTTTAATGAGCTTTTTGAAGTTATTTAGTGATTTATTAGTGTTTTGGGCCTTAAGTTTAAGAAAATCAGCAGCCTTTTCATACTCTTGTGAAGTAGTAACCAGCTTTTCTAAAAGGCGATAGTTAACGACCACACTTTTAGTACCAAAGAATAACTCTCTGGCATCATGAAATTGCATAAGGTAAAACAGTACAGCAGGGGCAGTGCGGTACATAATATGGAAAAAGCTGCGATATTCATTACTAAAAATAGTTCTATGAACAGTCAAAAGCTCTTTTAGTAAGTCAACACTGTAAAGATAGTCATCCTGATTAGCTATAAGCTCAAAGCAAAGTCGTTGATAGTCATCATAAGCTTGATTTAAAGCAGCATAGACTAATTCAAAATCAAGAGGTCTACCAATTACTTGCTCATTGTTTGGTAACTTATCAGACATAGCACTCCAATAAAATCTACAAAAGCCCAATCTAAAACTGATTATTAATATAAAAAAGGCGGACTTGCGCCCGCCTCTAAATATAAAGAGAGAGATATTGTTATTCTGTTAGCCTAACAAGCTTAAAGCGATTGTTGGGCGCTGGTTAGCCTGAGCAAGCACTGATTGAGAAGCCTGCTGGATAATGTTGTTCTGGGTAAGAGCAGCAGTCTCAGAGGCAAAGTCGGTATCACGGATACGGCTACGTGCATCAGCCTCATTCTCAGAAATATTAGCCTGATTGCGAATAGTGCTTTCCATACGATTTTGCAAAGCACCAAGCTCTGAGCGGCGAGAGTCTACTGCTTGAATAAAATCATCTATATGAGCAAGTGTTTTAGTTGCATTTTCGGCAGTGGAAATACCCCAAATCCACTGTTCAGTATTGCTATCTACTTTACGTTTTACAAGGCCTCTGGTATTGTTTGCAATTGCAACAGCAGAATATGCTTGACAGAAAATACCAGAAATAGCAAAAGATTTCACCCAAGATAAATTAAGGGTGTCATTCGCATTGGCTCCAACTTGGAATACCACATTACCGTCTGCTGGAATAAGGCCTTTTCCTTTACCTTGTAAAATTGTTTTACCTGCAAAAGTAGTTTGGTTTGCAATACGGGTAATTTCAGCAGAAAGCTTATCTACTTCTTGTTGAAGTGCATTACGGTCTTCTTGGGTATTGGTGCCATTAGCTGATTGCACGGCTAAAGTACGGATACGCTGGAGCATATTGGTGGTTTCGTCTAAAGCACCCTCCATGGTTTGAGCTAAGGCGATACCGTCATTGGTATTACGATTTCCCTGATTTAAACCATTAATCTGGGAGGTAAGACGATCAGAAATCTGTAAGCCAGCTGCATCGTCTTTTGCAGAGTTAATGCGCAATCCTGAGGCAAGACGCTGATAGGATACATTCAAGCTATTGGTAGCATTGGTTAACTTTCTTTGGGCATTAATAGAGCTTACATTAGTATTAACATAAAGTGCCATAACAATTCTCTCAATAAATGATACAAATATAAGAATATCATTTGACCTATTAGATAGTGTAATTAGCTTGAATATAGGCTTTTACAGTAATTGCGTATACCATAAGCTAAGTTCTTCTTTAAGAGTTCTTTAATGAAAAAACATCTCTACCCAAGGTCTTTACTATAGTTTAGTGCTATAGAGTAGTATTTTCTAGAATTTAGAAATGCAATATAGGTGCCAATCACTCTATCAGGACGCTAAAATAAAAAAGGCGGACTTGCGCCCGCCTCTAAATATAAAGAGAGAGATATTGTTAGTCTTATTGACCTAATAAGCTAAGAGCAATGGTTGGTCGCTGGTTAGCTTGTGCAAGCACTGATTGAGATGCCTGCTGGATAATATTGTTTTGGGTAAGAGCAGCAGTCTCAGAGGCAAAGTCGGTATCACGGATACGGCTACGAGCATCAGCCTCATTCTCTGAAATATTGGCCTGATTACGGATGGTACTTTCCATACGATTTTGGATAGCACCCAGCTCAGAGCGCTTAGAATCAACCTTTTGGATAAAAGCATCAATATTAGCTAAAGTTTTTGTAGCAGTATCTGCTGTAGAAACCTGCCAGACATATTGTTCTGTTTGACTATCAACTTTCTTTTTGGTTATGCCTTTATCATTGGCTAAAGCTGCATTAAAAACTTGTGAATAAAGTCCAGACAAGGTAAATGAACGAGACCAAGCAAGCGCTAAAGTGTCACCAGCATTAGCGCCAACTTGGAAAGTTAGCTTTCCTTGGTTATTACCACCTGGAATTAAACTTTTTCCTCCAGTATTAGTTGGATTAGCTCCGTCTAGTACTGTAGCACCAGCAAAAGTAGTTTGTTTGGCAATACGAGTAATTTCAGCAGAGAGCTTATCAACCTCTTGCTGTAATGCCTTGCGATCCTCGGCGGTATTGGTGCCGTTTGCAGCTTGCACGGCTAAGGTACGGATGCGTTGGAGCATGTTGGTGGTTTCGTCTAAAGCACCTTCAATGGTCTGTGCTAAGGCAATACCATCGTTTGTATTACGATTTCCCTGATTTAAACCATTGATTTGTGAGGTGAGACGATCGGAAATCTGTAAGCCTGCAGCGTCATCTTTTGCAGAATTAATTCTAAGGCCTGAGGATAGTCTCTGGTAGCTGACGTTTAAGCTATTTGTAGCATTGGTTAGCTTTCTCTGGGCATTGATCGAACTTACATTAGTATTAACATAAAGTGCCATAACAATTCTCTCAAAAATGATAAAACTTATGTACTATCACTCGACTGTATAGATAGATTTATGCGCTTAAAATAGGGATTTACAGTACTTGCTTATGCCCAAAGCTAAATTATTCATTATGATTTTGTTAATGAATAAATCTCTATACTATATGGTCTACCTATAGATAACATCTATAGGATGGGTATTTTTTACTTAAAAAATAAAAAGCATGATATGTGCCAATCATTTTATGACACTTAGCTTAAATTGCTTAACAGTACTAGTATTAAGCACTAAAGCTCGTTGTTTTTACTAGCTTCTTAGAGTTTCTGTAATGATTTAGATTAGTCCTCAAATAATTTCACGCCTAATCTGTTCATTTTATGGCTATGTAGAACTGTAGTTCTACTGTGCTTAGTATTAAGAGAAACACCTTCATTATTAGAGCTAAATTGTTCATATGCTTCACGATAGGATTGAGCCATTTTATCCATTGTGGTGTTCAGATTACTCTGCTTAATTTGCTCTTCATTAAAAAATCCTAAATATGAAGGTATATGTTTGGCTCCCTTAATATCTTTCCAGGTATTGTTAAATTGTGGCCTATCAAAGTCAGAAGTAATCTTTTTTCTGTCTAACGATTGAGAGGCTTGGTTCTGAACAGTGTTATTTATCGAATTTTTGACGCTTTCTTGAGTATTTGCTGAACATGTGGTAGCAATCTCTAAGGATTCAACCGTGTCCTTACTGGAAGGTACCTTATTAGCTGTGGTAGAAGTTAGGGCAGTTTCATGAGCATTCTCTTTAGCTCTACCAGATAGAACTACAGTATTATCAGCAACTTCTAAAGCTTCAACTTTGTTCTTACTAGAATTTAGCCTAATAGCATGGTTAACTGTTGGAAGTGAGTCCTTACTAGTAGTAGAAGGTAAGTCAGCATCCTGAGCAATCTCTATAGTGCTATTAGGCGCAGTCTCGTTATTGGTAGCAACTTCTAAAGCTTCATTCTTGTCCTTTCTGGATGTTACCTTATTAGCTGTTGTAGAAGTTAGAGCAGTGTCCTTAGCAGTCTTTATAGTGCTATTAGGCTCAGTCTCTTTATTGGTAACAACTTCTAAAGCTTCAACCTTGTCCTTTCTGTAAGGCACCTTATTAGCTGTTGTAGAAGGTAAGTCAGCATACTTAGCACTCTCTGTAATGCTATTAGGCATAGTCTCTTTACTGGTAGCAACTTCTAAAGCTTCAACCTTGTACTTACTTGAAGGCACCATATTAGCTGAGGCAGATGGTAGGTCAGCATACTTAGCACTCTCTGTAGTGCTATTAGGTACAGTCTCTTTATTAGCTGCAACCTCTAACGCTTCATTCTCGTCCTTACTGGATGGCACCTCATTAGCTTTTGTAGAAGTTAGAGCAGTGTCATGAGCAATCTCTGTAGTGCTATTAGGCGCAGTCTCTTTATTGGCGGTAACCTTTAGAGCTTCACCCCTTGTATTCTGTGAGGGTGCTTGCTTATTAGCGGTGTCTTTAGTTGGCTTGTTCTTATTGCAGCTGTTAGGTGATTTACTACCATTAGAGGTTTGCTTACAAGCGTCCTTTTTAGAGGCTTTTACCTTAGCTTTGCTTTTTGACTTGGCTTTAGGTGAAGCTTTAGTGCCAGCTATAGGCTCAACAGACATTTCATTCAAAGCCAAATCGCTGCATTCATCTATAAAGGTGGCAAAATCAAATAGCATGCCCTGTTTAGGTAAAGTTTCAATAGACTCAGTATTTACTTTTGCTGGTTGATCGTTAGTGCTTTTTAAGGGATTAGGCTGCTCTTTAACTTGAGAGGTTAAATCGGACTTATCGATTAGAGAGTTAAAGAGGCTATGACCAAAAGCACCAGCAGGTACTTTATTTTTGCTATTAACAATTGTGCTACTATCGCTATCTTTAAGCTTCTTTGCCTTAGATTTAGTGGTTTTCTTAGGAAAATGGCAAGCATCTAATTGCTTTTTTTCTATAGAAGGACGCTCTATCTTATGGTGCTTATTGTTGTTCTCAGTGTAGAGGATATTCTCATTATAGATAGGGCTATAAAGAGCTTGGTAATCTTCTGAAAACTCAAAGCCAGTAGGTTGATAGTAAAAGATGTTGTTAGGGCAGGATAAGTGCTTAGGAACTGCAACATCGACTAAAAGATTTAAGCCCTTTTTAGAAGGCAGCACGTGCACTCTACAAGTATCGCTAATACTTTTAGACAGTAATTCATCCTGGGACTCATTTGCAAAAGGACTACTATTAGAAGTTTTTGCTAAGTCTTTCTTTAAAGTCTCACTGGAATGGGCTGCCTCTAACTCTAGCTCTAAGCCCTGGCTATTAGGGGTAAGGCTCACCTCAGTCCCATCATCATTATTATAGAGTTCACTATCACTTGAGATGGTGCTGGCAGTTTTTGCTAAGTCTTTCTTTAAAGGTTCAATGGAATGGGCTGCCTCTAAATCTAGCTCTAAGTCCTGGCTATTAGGGGTAAAGCTCACCTCAACCCCATCATCATTATTATAGAGTTCACTATCACTTGAGACGGTGCTGGCAGTTTTTGCCAAGTCTTTCTTTAAAGGCACACTGGTGTGGTCTGCCTCTAACTCTGGTTCTAAGTCCTGGCTATTAGGGGTAAAGCTCACCTCAGTCCCATCATCATTATTATAGAGTTCACTATCACTTGAGATGGTGCTGGCAGTTTTTGCCAAGTCTGTCTTTAACGGCTCACTAGAGTGGTCTGCCTCTAACTTTAAAGCTAAATCTGAGGTGTTAGGAGTAAAGTTATCCTCCATGCCTGACTCTGGGCTATTGTTAGGGCAATAAGCATCATATGGGGCTATATCCTGGTGATGGGCATGGGATTGAGGGTAATTTGCTGCTGGTGAGCATGCTTGAAGTAGCTCAGGCTCTAAATTAGCTTTAAGAGCTGATTGGTCTTGCTCTTGGCTTTTGGAAAAAGTTGAGGTCTGATGATTGAGGTAAAAATTGCCTTGCTTATCACTTTGGTATGGGGATAAGAAATCATCTTGAGAGGCATTAGTAGTTTCGTGTACGTAGCTAAGAGCATCTACAGTTGCTCCAAGGTCTGGGCTGTTGCTGGAGGTGCTATAGTTGCCTTTTAAGGAGCGGGCGATTTGAGTAGTAGAGTTGTGCTCTAGCACTCTATTTTCATTGAGGTTAATAGCTCTCTTGCTGCTAGAAACGCAGCCCCTGTCATCCATACTTGAGGCGTTACCATATGATGGTGTGGTATTGGTAGCGCCAGTAGCTGTTGTAGCAGCAGTTGCTGTTGCGGCTGTGGTGGTAGTGGCGTCAGCAGCGGCTGGAGAATGGCTGTAGCTACGGCCTTCGCTATGGCCGTGGCCTTGGCTGCGGCCTGGGGAGCTGGTGTGCTCCTCGATATAAAATTGGGCGTAGCGAGGGTAGTGGGAAGGTGGCAAGTCCTTAGTAAAGATATGATCATACTTATAGGTACGAGCATAGCGAGAGCGCTGGTGAGAGCTAAAGCTTTTAAATCTAAAGTAAGTTTGGAGGCTTTCGTAATCAAAGTCCTCAAAGCATTCAAAAGTATCAAAGTATTCACTGAGATTGAATAAGCTACAAATTTGATAAATGCTAGGATCTTGACTGCAAATGGTATTAATTAAATCATTGCGATCTTGATTTAAGGTAAAGCAAAAGTAATCATGCTCTCCAACAAAGAGCAGGTGATAATGGTCAAAGTACTTAGAGGGCTTAAGTTTTACCAAGAAAGCTACTTCATGATTAGTATTAGTATGGGGCTCTTCTAGCTTGCTCTTATTTGCGCAAAAGTATAATGAAGGAGTGTCTAGAGCTAGCATAAGCTCATCAGGGCAAAGCTCTGCAAGGGCACCATCATAATTAGTTGTGGTTGTAACTTGGGGTTCGTTTTGGGTAGCTGTAGGGCTAATCTTAGTATGCCAAGCGCAAAGATCATATTTGTAGCTGGTAGTTGCGCCCTTGTATTCAAAGATTTGCACAAAGAGCAGATCTTTTAGGCCTAGGGTGCTAGTTTTATAAAATGATTTATTCACTCCAGGGTACATGCTAAGAGGCTGAATGGCACCAGTCTTTCTCTTGGTGGCTCCATTATTGGTGCTATTGGAAGTGAGGGCATGATTGATACCTTGCTTAACTTTATTACGGTAAGTAAAGGTAGTGACTTTCTTTTGGCTGTAAGATAGCTTCTTTTCTCTATTATGGGCGAGATTCAAACCATAAGTTACAGCTTCGCTCTGTGCTGCCTTTCTTGATTGCTGCTTGCTCGATGCATAAGGATTTTCGTCATTAGAGAGCGCCTTAATCTGTTGATTAGGGTAAATAGGTGTCATACGCTGTCTTTGGATGGTAAAAGAGCTTTTTTGCTCAAAGTTCATACGCTTATTAGGGCTGCTAGCAATAGCATATTGAGGGGTAAAGACAGGCTCTAATGGTAGCAGCTGAGAGGGCGCTATACCTGGGACGTTGAAATTAGACTCTTGACTGGTAGTGTCTAATGCTTTAGCGATAATAGGGGCAATGCTCTCATGTTCATCTTTAGTGGTACATAAATCAAGCTGAGCATTTAAAGTGAGTTCTGTAGCATGAATATTAGCTTGCTTTTGATGGAAAACATGAGACTGGCGATTGCGATTAGCAATAACACGTACATCATGTTCAAGTTGCTCGACTGTAAGCTCTGATTGATTCTCCATAGGAGTACGCTCAATAGAAAATACACGGCATAGTTTCGAAATAATCTCAACATAGGTTAAAGGGCCTAGGGATTTAATACGTTCAATGGCTCGGTATTCAACTATAGCGCCCACATCATGACAAAATGAGGATAGCTCATTACTTTCGTATAGTGCAATGATTCCTTGTACATCAAAATAAACTCTTAAATCAAAGAGATCAGTGACAGTTTTGCCTTGTAAAGTAATGGTATGGGTTGTTGCAATAGTAGGGTAGTTTCTAGCCATCAAAATTCACCCTTAGGGTCTTGCTAAATATAAGAACTGCTGCCCATAGAGCACTAGCAAATATCTTTGTTATCAAAAGATAAAAGCTAAGGCAGGCAGTTGTAAATAGGAGTTACTAGTAGTAGTTTGAGCTGTAAAACAATAAAGTAAGAACTAAAGTACAAAGAATAGCAAAAGCTTAGCAAAGAGCCTCTTGGCTTTGCTGGGCTTGCAGGTTCTTTCATATTAAGCCTTATTAGTGCTATGGAGGCTTAATACTTAACCTTGTCTAAAACGATACAGCAGTTGTTTGTAGTGTTCAGTCAACATCGATCAAGTTGACTGCTCTATAGGCTTGGCAGCTCTTAAATAGTAATGTTGTATAGAAAAAGCATAAGTTAGCTATGCTCAGGAGCTAATATTGTCCAACTATAGAGTAGTATTTGCGTAAATTTAAAAAACTTTACAACTAAAAGCCTTGTCAGGCAAGTGTTTATTAGGCTTTGCGCTGTTGAGAGTTAGTACAGTTGAGGGCAAAATTAATTACTTATGCACTTTATAAGCACAACTTAGCTACAGCAAAAAAATTTATTAAAAGATACGTACAAAAGGCTAATGTGGCGGCCACAAGAAGCAAGCTTGCCTAAAAGTTTAGCCACTGTGCTATTATGCACAACTAAAATCACTTAAGGTAAGAGTAAAGTTGTTCCTTACTCTAAGTGCTATCTGTTTTTTCGTTGTTTTAGAGCAGCTTAGGATATTTATATGAGCGTGCAGACTATTTTAGCTATTGATACTGCTACAGAAAATTGCTCCGTAGCCTTAGGTCATAATGGTAAGATTTTCTTAAAGAGTGAAGTTGCTCCTCAAAAACATGCCAATTTAGTGTTAGGCATGATTGATGAGTTATTGACCGAAAATAATGTTGACCGTAGTGCAATTGATGCTATTGGCTTTGGATCAGGCCCTGGTTCTTTTACTGGTGTACGTATTGCTGTATCAACAGCTCAAGGCCTAGCCTTAGGTTTAGATAAAAAGGTTTTTGGCCTTAGCGATCTTAAGTTGTTAGTAGTAAAAGAGTTATTAGCTAAAGGTACCAGCCAAGAGCCTTGCTTTGGTCTTGGTTGTATTGATGCTCGTATGGGTGAGGTCTATTTAGCTCTTTATAGTTATGATGGCCAGAATATTAATACTGTCATTAGTGAGCAAGTATTAAAGCCAGAGAATGCTATTGCACAGCTTAAAGCACATCAAGATAAGCTGCACTCCAACTTAGTCTTAGCAGGTAGTGGTATTGCTATTTTACAAAGCCAAGACCCACAGTTAATTCCTGGTGAGGTCAAAGAGCTTTATCCTCAGGCTGATGCTATTATTGCTTGTGCTCAAGTAGAAAAGGTAGACCTTAGAGATCCTAGTGAGGCTGAGCCTTTATATTGCCGCAATGAGGTAACCTGGAAAAAGATAGGCGAGCAATAGCAATTTTTAGTATTGGTTGGTGGAATGAGACTAACCAATACTTTTGAAGAATAGTTGTATCTGAGCCATTATTATGTGCAAATTAAGGCAAGACCTATAGGTTGGCACATTAATTTCATATCGCATTTAGTCTGAAAAGATAGTTCAGGATGATCACTTTACAGAATTTATAGCAGGCTGTTTAGTACAACTTGCTAAACAGGTGCGTTTATAAGTATTTACACCTTTTGTCAAAAGTGCTTATTTTAAGGCTAATAAGAAGAGCTTTAGGATAGGTAGGCAAGAAAGGGTGGCATCAGAGCAAGACTCTGATGCGCTAACATGAATACAGCAAAGGCATAAGAGCTTATGCCTCGGTAAGTAGGGCAAATACTTACCACTGTTTAACTAAAGGTGAGAGCCTTTAGTAAAGATCTCTCCTGAGCTATCTGCTCAGTGGCTGGGGGTTTTTGGACTTAGGAATTTAAACCCTCAGCGTCCTACTATTGAATACGGCCTATTTAAGAAAAAGTTTAGTGATTTAATTAAATATTTCTCAAATATTAGCGCTTTTTTCTATTTCTCCCTCCTTCAAAGTCAAGTGATCCCTTTATTTATCAGCTTTTAGAGCTACTTAAGCTTTTGCCGTTTTGACCTAAGCTAAGCTGTATTATTTTTGCACTATTAGTGAACAAAATTTCAATAAATGCGATATTTATCGTATTTGTATTATTGTGAGTAAATAAAGTGGATACGGCAAAAATTGCCGCATTTTCGCAACAATAGATATACACTTACTCACTCATGTGCTCTAAAAGTACCGAGCTTTAGGATTAATTATGGTTAGTTTGGGTAGGAACTAGCCACAGGGCTCTTATAGGAGATGCAGTAAGTGCAGAGGCTATTTACTTTGCTAGCAGTGACTCTTGAGCTTGGGTAGGTACTCAATAGTAGGTTTAGCTTTAGCTTAAGCTTTAACTAAGGGCTTATAGTTGCGCTTAAATAGGGGACAGCCACCACTATCGCTAGGCTAATGGAGGGCCTTGAATTACATTAAGCGTGAGCCTTGGAAACAGGATGGCTAAAGGGCAGTGGGCAAAGGGTAAAAGGTAAAGGGCAGTAAGGCAGTTGCCTTTAAGAGAAAAATTAGGCCTCGAATACGTCCTTAAGAGAGCATATATAGAGGCCTGTTAGGCAATGCTTTTAGTCAAAGTTGTAATGGTAGCTTTGTAAGATACGCTCACATAAAGGTGAGAGCTCTTCAAATTGTTGTTTAACTACTGCCGCTTGTGATTGACGGCCAAAGAGTTCACAACTTAAGGTAGCTATAATGTTGTGGCTGACAATACTGCGCTCATAAAAATAGTTTTGCATATCAGGCAAAACGCCATCACTGCCTTTTTTAAGATATGCTCTTAAACTTAACTCCATGTAGTGATCATTTGGGTCAATAGGGTAGTTAAAGACGCTTTGATGGGAGCCTTGGTTAGAAATCTTTAGTGCATCTTGAGTGCTTCTAACCTCTTGCAAAATCTCATACTCACCATAAAGCATATTATCCTTATCACTAAAACGCTGCAAGAGGCGTGCTTTAAAGTCATCAAAGCTTAAACTTTGCTCATCATCAAGTGGAGTGATCTTTAAGGTGATCATAAAGTTGCTATCGTCAGCGCTATAGCTAATCACAGTAGTATCACCTGCTACCATAAAGCTCTCAGTAAGATCTTTAGGGTAGTCAAAAGCTACATTCACAGATTGAGCTGCGATTTGAGCTGGCTCGGAGGATTGGGGATGAGCAGGCGCAAAACTATTGCCAGAGCGTAAGCCTAAGCCTTGAGCATTGCCAAGATAAGCTCTTCTTTGATCAGCAGGATCATCGCTAGAGTGAAAATGGTCTTGTGCTAAATCTAAGTTGATATTGTGTTCACAACGAGCCATTGGCAAATTACTGGCCATACTTGGCAGTGGGCTAGTTAACTTGGCTGTTCCTAAAACATCAGAGCTTTTAGCCTGAGCAGGGCTTTGATTCTGAGCCTGCTCCTTAACCTGGTCATGGGCCTGAGCCTGAGTTTCAATGGAGCTTACCGCCTTATCAATGCTGTTTTCAATGCTAGTATTAGCGTCTTGAGCTTGTAAAGAGGTATATGCGCCAGAGATGGTAGAGCTTTGAGCATTATCATTATGATCAAGAGAGGCAATATAATTACCCTTGTCTGCCTGAAACACAATATCCTCTGAATAGAAATTGTCAGCAGAACTATTAATGCTTGGTAAGGAAACAGGCTCTAAATCTTTATCTCGATTACGATGGCGGTCAGTTGCGCCAATACGTAAGGTATTGGTTTCGCCACTATCATTAGAGGAGCGAGCGCTAGTACGACTGTTAAAATTCTCCATGCTGTCAGCATAAGCAGATGCAGCAGCTGATGAAGTTAAAAGAGCCAATAGCACGCTGGTAGATAGTGAAGAAAACTTGTTCATAAAAAAAACCGAAATTTAAAAAGTTTGTCCAGCTCTCTCGAGCTCACGATCAAGGCACGATAAATCCTTATTCTTGCATCCGCAATGAATAAGCACCAAATAAAACTATGTGCTTGTTAGGCAAGCGTAAAGGAGCAGCTTGTTGCTCCTGGTTAGTGATGCGATTGATCGTTAAAATCTGTTTGCCTGATTATTTGGTCTTAATCTTTAAGTTTGTACAAACTTAACGTATAAGCTACGCCATTAAAGAACACAAGGGAACATAATAATCAACTTATACAAAGACCGAATTTGAGTAATAGTCAATGCATGTAAAATCACGAAAGTGAAATGATATTTCCTTAGAGTTGTTGTCGAATTATCGAGGCACATATTAGATCAATGTTTATGGCTTTTCTACAAACTTAGGCTAAACCTAAGAGCTATATCACATCTCACTCAATATCTATTGATTAAAAAGCAAGCATGCACAGAAAATAAGCAACATGACCTGAGTGCAAAACAAATCTAGGCAAGCATCAATGCTTTAAAATACCTCACAAATTATGATTTCTTTGTTGCGATATTTCTGACCTAAAAGTCAGTAAATAAAGGAACTAAGAATCTTTATAGCAGCTTTGTTAGACTACCATTTCAGGCATAGCTAATGTAATTTATCAAAAACTCTATTGCAAGCAACAGAGAGCGGGATCAGCAAATTTGGCTAAAATTTAATTGAGAAAGATCTGTTTTGGTGCACGGTTAAAGGTCGATCACCAAAAGGGTTAGTACTCTTGAGCAATCTAAGAGCAATTCACAAAAGCATCAATGATCTTGCGATTAAGTGATAGTAGAAAATTACAAAAGCCTGTAAAAATAAAGGTTTGTATCTATTGTTTAGTGAAAATAAAAGCAGCTTAAAGCTGCCTTATTATTTAATTACTGGCGGTGAGGGCGGGATTCGAACCCGCGATACGGAGTTACCGTATACACGCTTTCCAGGCGTGCTCCTTCAGCCACTCGGACACCTCACCGCACCAGAACATCCCACTGTCGTGGTTGTTTGGAACGGTGCTCATTATATAGAAAATTTGGCTCAATGCAAGCCTTTGCGCAAACTTTTTACAAAAAAGCCGCAAGCGCAGTGCACCAACATCACCTCAAGTGCTACCTTCTCACCAGAATAACCTTACAAAAAACAGATAAACATCGCATTTGCTAACACCAAATTTACAAAGCTTCCAGTCCATCCATCAAGCACATAAAAAGTGAGCACTACCATCACCCATAGCCAAGCCCAAGCTCAAGACTAAGCTAAAGCTCAACTCCAAGCACCAGAGCAAATTCCAGTGCAAGCTTAAAGGCAAGTCCATTAGGCAAACCTAAGGATAAGTTTATGAGCAAGCTAAAGGGCAAAGCTGTTGGCAAGTCTACGGGCAAGCCAATGAGCAAGCTTATGGGCAAGTCCATGCAGCGCATAATGGGTAGACTAATTTAATAAAGAAGCCGTATGGTGCTATTGGCCATACTTCTTTGGCAACAAAAGAAAACAGCACCTGAACTCTACAAACAAGCCCAGGTGCGGAAAAATTACATAACTTAGTGATTATTGTTAGTAATGAGTAAAAGAAAGCAAAATTTAATCAAACATAGCCTAACTATGCTAGAGCGGAGCTGAGATCGGCAATAATATCGTTAACGTCCTCAAGACCTACGGAAAGACGAATTAGATTAGGGCTAATGCCTGCTTGTGCTAATTGCTCATCAGTAAGTTGGCGATGAGAGGAGCTAGCAGGGTGAAGCACAATAGTCTTAATATCGGCTACGTGTACTTTTACGTTGATAAGATCTAACTTGTCGACAAATTGTGAGCAATCGTCTTTGGTGCCTTTGAGCTTAAAGGAGAGCACACCACTTGCGCCTTTAGGTAGGTACTTATTAGCTAAAGCAAGTTCACTGGAGTTTGCAAGTAAAGGATAGAATACTTGCTCTACTTTTGGATGGTTTGATAAAAACTCAGCCACCTTTAAGGCGTTGGCACTGTGGCGATCCATACGTAAAGGTAAAGTCTCTAAGCCCTGGTTAACGTAAAAAGCATTTTGTGGGCTTTGCAAGCAGCCCAAATCACGAATTAATTGGACACGAGCTTTAACAATATAAGCAGCCTTGCCAAAAGCCTCAGTATAAACACTACCATGGTAGGAAGCATCTGGCTCACTAAACTCTGCAAACTTATCCTTATGAGCTGCCCAGTCAAAATTACCAGAGTCTACAATAGCACCACCTAAGCCCAAGGCATGGCCATCCATATATTTGGTAGTGGAGTGCACTACGATGTCAGCACCAAACTCAATAGGGCGGCATAAGTAAGGAGTAGCAAAAGTATTATCAACTAATAAAGGTACGCCATTATCGTGAGCAAGCTTTGCTATACGCTCAATGTCTAAAACCTTGGTGCAAGGATTAGAAATGGTCTCTGCTACTAAAGCCTTGGTATTAGGCTTAAAGTAAGAGCTAAGCTCCTCATTAGACTTAGTTTCATCAATAAAGCTTACCTCTATGCCAAAGCGCTTTAAGGTAACTGCTATTAAATTAATAGTGCCACCATATAAATTGGTGCAAGCTACAATGTGATCACCACTTTGGCAAATGTTTAATAATGCAACCATCCAGGCGGCCTGACCAGAGCTGGTACAAATAGCACCTACACCACCTTCAAGAGCGGCTATTTTTTGCTCAACAGCATCAACAGTTGGATTAGCTAAACGAGAGTAGAAGAAGCCAGCTGCTTGTAAGTCAAAAAGCTTAGCTACTTGCTCAGTAGAGTCATATTTAAAGGTAGTGCTTTGATAAATAGGGAGAGCTCCTGCCTCTCCATTTTTAGGTTGGTAGCCAGCATGCAAACATTTGGTTGCAAATTCCATAAAAATCTCCTTAAAGGTCAAGTCTACTCACAAGACGACAACAACAAACCAGGAAACATGCATTTCCCAAAGTGATCTTAAGGATCAAAAAGGCTTGACCATATAATTGTCCAAGTGCTTTATCATAAGCGACCTATTATGCTGACTATGGCTTTTGCACCAAACCTTTCACCACCTCACCAAAAAAACATAACCTCTGCTCATTTTTAAGGCAAAACTACCATTACCCGCCGCAGCTGCCGCTGCTGTAGCGTTCTCAGCAGCTACTACTGCTACTGTTACTGCTACAGCAACCGCAAAAACAACAGCTCGTTCTCTTAGACTGGCTATTTCAGTCGCTTGAGAAAGTTGCTACTTTTACTAAGCAAGTTATGTTTTCGTGCCAGCAAAGTCTCTTGCTATTAATTGCTAACTGATTCTCTGTATGTAAAGGTAGTTTGCTCAATGGAGGAAATGCGGCTCTTATACGTTCAAATGGTGAGCAAGTCTAAATTGGGTGTAATAGGGTAATGCCTCATACGCTTAACAGTAGCTTGATAAAGTTGCTACTTTTACTAAGCAAGCTATGTTTTGTGCCAGCAAAGTCATCTTGCTATTAGTAGCTAACTGGTTCTCTGTATGTAAAGGTAGTTTGCTCAATGAAGGAAATGCGGCTCTTATAAGTTGGTATGGTGAGCAAGTCTAAATAGGGAGTAATAGGGTAATGCCTCATACGCTTAACAGCAGCTTAAGTAAGTTGCTACTTCTACTAAGCAAGCTAAGCTTTTGTGCCAGCAAAGCCTCTTGCTATTAATGGCTAACTGATTCTCTGTGTGTAAGGGTTGTTTGCTCAATGAAGGAAATACGGCTCTTATAAGCTGGTATGGTGAGCAAGTCTAAATAGGGAGTAATAGGGGTATAGTTTTTAGTTAACAAGGCATTAAGGCATTAAGGGTCTATGATCAAATAGCAGGGGAGGTATTCTTAAGCTAAGCTTTTGGTAAAAGATGCTATCAAGAAAGGTTGGGGCAGGAGTTTTTATTATCAATCAAATAGATAAATATCTATGTGAATAGGCAAAATAAAAGCAGCTTTAAGCTGCCTTATTTCTTACTTACTGGCGGTGAGGGCGGGATTCGAACCCGCGATACGGAGTTACCGTATACACGCTTTCCAGGCGTGCTCCTTCAGCCACTCGGACACCTCACCGCTCTAAACAGTCCACTGTCGTGGTTGTTTGGAACGGTGCTCATTATAAGGAAAAATTAATGACTTGCAAGCTTTTTTAACAAAAATTTACGCAAATTTTCATGTACCACTAATAAAAAGCCATAAATAAGCCATTATAGGCCAGACACAATGCCATACATATTTGCACTAACTTGCAGCTAAAACCATAAATCCATCATGAACTTGTACCCCAACTCATGATTTCCTAATTAAGAGTATTGAGTTTTAATTAGTTGATTACTTTAAAGGAAGCAAAGGTAACTCTGGTAAGGGAACCCTATATAAATACTTAATAGGAATGCTATATGCTATAGCAGACCTATAGTATGCTAATGCCTAAAAAAATATTTTTTTCTGAAAAGTAGATATTAAAGGGGGTTTTTGCTTAACATTTATGACGGTAGGGAAGCCTACCTACTAAATCCAAGGTTTTATGCTCAGAGCGTTAGCGCTAATTCACAGTTTAATTTATCTTGTTTTTTTCAATAATTAGGTAAACATTCCACTTACTTTCACTTGTCTTTCAAATTAAGGCAGTGTCGTGGCAGATAGGTAGGCAGGTAGGTAGGTAGGGCAGGCATATGGCATATGGCATATGGCATATGGTATATGCGTTGCAGCTAATGCCAACGTAACAGTGCGCCTAAACAGGTACAAGTGCGACAACAATGCCATGGCGTGATTTGGGTATTGATACTAGGGCGTAAAGCGGGCATTTAGGTATTGCCGTTAAACTGCGTATAGATCCAGCCACTTATACTATTATCATGGTCGGATTTTGAAAGATAAGTGTATATTTTTGCCAGTTAATATTGATAAATATAAATGTGACCTTTTGTTAAAAAGCCCAAGTGTCAGAGAACTATGATTGATCTTGCACTTGGGCTTTAAATTTGGGCTGCTAGAATATTATCAGTGCTAGCAGCCTTAGCAGTGTTAGTTGTGAGGGAGGCTACTCTTCGTTGTTATTTTGAGTTACTAAATTGATAGCCTCTTGGTTGTAGATAATGTCACTTAAAGCACGTGCTTGACGGTTTAAGCCATTTTGTACTACCACATTTAAGTATTGAGCATATGGAACGTTCATTACCTGAGCGTAAGTCTTAAGATCCTCAGCACTTGTCTCAGTTACTTTCTTAAGCACAGCTAAGGTCTCAATACCGTTGTTATCATTAATAACATAGGCACCCTTAGTATCAGATGGTAAAGCATAAATTGCTTGGCTCATCTGGGCACTTACAGAGTTTACGCTAGGGGATAAAATAACGTTCTTCTTTACGCTAATGTTCTTAGCTAAAGAAGCATTCTCATCTTGAGTTACCTTAACAGCAACTTGCTCTAAAGCCTCGTCAATAGCAGCATTAAGCTTGTTATTGTTAACAATCTTGGTAGCTAACTCTTTTACGTCCTCAAAGCTACGTAAAGCAGCCTCATGGTGCTCATAAACATTAATAACAATAGAGTTGTTGTCATCAATGGATACTACCTGGCTATTAACACCAGAGGAGTAAACTTCCTCATTGAAAGCTAAAGATTGAACCGCCTCAGTGTTAAATGGCCACTTAGCAGCGCTATCGCCCTGGTTAACTTTCTTAGAGTCTTGAACCTTAATCTTTAAAGCCTCAGCAGTAACATCTAAAGAGTCTGGGTTTTCAAAAGAAAGATCAGACATGGTAGTTACACGCTCGTTATAGAGATCACGAGCCTGGGCATTAACATAAGCAGTCTTAACCTTGTCTTTAACATCAGCAAGCTCAGGAGTATGGGCTGCTTCAATCTTAGTTAAGGCTACAAAGTGGGTACCAAAGTCATCAACGATAGGATCGCTAATTTGACCTTCTTTAGTCATAGAGAATACTACAGCATCTAAATTAGCGGCTAACTGACCTTGGCTAAATAAGCCCATATCGCCGCCCTTGTCCTTAGTAGCATTGTCGTCAGAGTACTCTTTGGCTACCTTAGCAAAGCTTTCACCACGAGCTAAGGCTTTCTCTACAGCCTCAACACGCTTAGCAGCATCTTTAGAGTTAGCACGAATAATAATGTGGGCTACTTGGCGTTGCTCAGGGATCTTAAAGTCCTCTGAGTACATATTAAAGAAGTCCTCAAGCTTAGCATCTGTTACCTCTACTTGAGAGCGTAAGTCGTCCATAGAAAGTAAGAGGTAATTAAACTTTACATTAGCAGGGGCTTTAAACTCATTAGGGTTATTATCGTAATAAGCCTTAACCTCTTCATCGCTAACAGTAATATTCTTAGCTAAATCAGCTGGATCAACAGTGTAAAGGTCAACTTCACGAGTTTGGGAAATAACTTTAGCTACATTATCAAGCTCAAAAGGAAGAGGCATGGTAGCAGTGTTTAACAATGGACGAGCTACGCTTTCAGACATTAAAGAAACACGTAATTGCTCACCATAGTAATCTGGGCTCATACCCATGTTACGGATAGTAGCTAAATATAACTCATTGTCAAAACGACCATCCTTTTGGAAGGCTGGAGTTCTACGGATCACATCACGTACTTGCTCATCACCAATACGTATGCCTAAATCCCAAACAGTGCTATTAAAAGCTACATTATCAATCATGCGCTCTAATACTTGCTTCTTTAAAGTAGCAACGTATTGTGGGTTTTCAAGTAATTGAGCTCCACCTTGCATGCGGTGTAACTGTTGAGCTTGGCGATTGTATTGATTAGTCCACTCGTTGGAGCTAATTTTGTAATCACCAATAGAGACTGGATCAGTATCAAGTCTAGGAATTAAATAACCACCCACACCAGTGAGCACAAAAGAGACCATGATGAGGCCAAGGATAATCTTAAATCCTTTGGAATTGGCTCCATCTCGTAATTTATCCGATAACATTAAAAATCCTCAGCAAATCCATGAGCACTATAAGGCTAGAGAGTAATTTAATATAAGCAAGTTAGATTTTGCTTAGTATAAAGACAATCTAAATTAGTTCAGACTTGCCACTAACACAAATCAACTAGTTTGAAAGTAGAGTGCCAAAGCACTCAAGTACTATTAGTAGGGCTAAATATTATCATACGCATAAGTGCTAATGCTAGGCACTTATCAGGCAAAAGCATAAGATTAGAAAAAATAAAGCGCTTGTACCCAAAAGTACAAACGCTTTTTTTGACTAAGCTAAAGTAATATAGCTAGCAAGGTTATTACTTGGCGTTAACCACATCCTTGAGGTTCTTACCTGGACGGAAGGATGGAACTTTAACAGCTGGGATCTGTAGAGCCTCACCAGTACGTGGGTTGTGGCCTGAACGAGCAGCACGCTCACGAACTAAGAAAGTACCAAAACCGATTAAGGTTACATTATCACCATTGGAAAGGGCCTCTTGTACGGCAGCGGTAAAGGCGTTAACGGCAGCAGCGGCTTCCTTTTGAGTAAGTTCAGCCTTCTCGGATACCTTTAAAACTAAGTCACTCTTATTCACTTTATTAACTCCTAAAAATTCAAAGAAAAGCAATAAGTCTTAACCTAACAAAGGCCTTAAACCACGATGATATTAAGTGTTTGGTTTAGGGCTTTGATATACGGGTAAGTTACTACACAATTTGCACTCTTGAAGGCACTCTTTGGGGTCATAACTTACGGTTAAAACTCAAAGAGCCAGGTACTAACATAGCTCCCTAATGACTCATAATCAGTTGTCCAAGAGAACTAGCCATTTAAATCCCTATACTCTAAAAGCTAACTATAGCGGTCTTATACTAACAACTAGTCAAAAAAATGTTAGATGTAAGGAAAATACAGGGATATGCCGCCCTTGCCTTGATCTTTATGAACATCACAAAGACCCTCAAGTAGTTAAATGGGAGGCAGTATAAAAAGCTGTAGACAGTAAGCTATGATGTTTAGAATACTATTAGTCAAGCTAAACACACACTGCAAAGCTTGCTTGCAGCTTTCTTGTCACAATTATGCACAAGTAAACTATAAAAAAAGTATCTTGATATAAAAAGCGGGATCTAGTTCGCAACTTTTTTCCAAAATTACACTCAAATTGCGACGGCCTATACGTTTTTAGAGCACTAAGGCTACGCTCTTAAGCCGCACCATATCTAAGCTAGCGGCTTTTTTAACATTGTAAAAATATGTATCTATTTAAAGAGAGTTTTTAGCACTCATTACTCCATATCGACCGACATTAAGCGCTGGTTGAACAAAATGTGGCAAAATCTTGTAAAAACACCATCGACAAAACTACACTATATTAACCTTTATGCAAAGTAAATATGTGATATAAGTCACATATAGTTT
>NZ_JALKIM010000027.1 GCF_023050945.1 Anaerobiospirillum sp. NML120448
ATTTAATAATATTTTAAAGCAAAAAGGCATATTTATGCCGTTTTAATACAATTAAAAATTAATCACACCAAAACGTCATTACCATTTTTGCGAAAATTCACGTATAAAACTGAGAAAAGATATAATATCAAACTCCAGCAGAGTTAACTTGACATATATACGTTAAACAGCTTATTTATCTTGTTTCTTATAAGCAACAAATTAAAACCATCCAAATTCTTTGAAATACGCTCTATAAGCAACCTACTATAACTTATACCCTACAAGCATTGATGAATAGATGTTATTAAACATAAAAAAATGAGGGATATAAGAATTGCTTATGCATAGTTTAATGTCAAAGCTAGAGGCTTATAGCTGTGTAAGATTTTTTTGGGTGAGGTAAAAGAGAACTTGAACTGCTGCATCATCTGACTATGGTGCAGCAGTGGCTTAAGCAACCTTCTAGGGTTTGGGGCTAGGAGGCAGCTATAAAGGGGAGCTTTACTTTAGCTTTAGAAAGCTGGGGCTACCAAAATGATGAGAGAGCGAGCGTTGACCTTTACTTTGTCACCAGCATTGTAGTGAGGCATAGTAAAGATATTTACTACATCATCTGGGAGGCTATCGGCGGTGTCGACTAACATGCTCCACTGGCGCTTGGAGTTACGTGGTAATGGTGGTAACTCAACATCAAGGTCTTCCCAATAAGCATTAACAAAGATGTAGGCATAAATGCTATAAACACCCCAGTAAGCCATAAGACCAATGGTATGGGAGTTATCTGACCAATCAGGTTGGAATGGCTTAACACCATGCCACTGTAATTTGGT
Source organism: Anaerobiospirillum sp. NML120448 (assembly GCF_023050945.1). Taxonomy (GTDB): domain Bacteria; phylum Pseudomonadota; class Gammaproteobacteria; order Enterobacterales; family Succinivibrionaceae; genus Anaerobiospirillum. Next base: position 813 of record NZ_JALKIM010000027.1, read on the forward strand.
ATTACGTAACACACCATCAAGCATAGTATAGTTACGGCGACGGAAAGTATTAGAAGCACGAGTTCTAATGGTACGGCGCTTAATCATTTGACGGGTAAAGGCAAGCATTTCCTCTTGGCGCTTATCTAAGTCCCAGTTCATCCAAGAGAGCTCATTGTCTTGGCAGTAGGCGTTATTGTTGCCATTTTGAGTGCGCAAGATCTCATCACCCATTAAAATCATTGGGGTACCCATGGATAAGACAGTAAGAGCTAACATGTTCTTACATTGACGTAAGCGTAATTCATTAAGATGCTCATCGTCGGTAGGGCCTTCAATACCATAGTTAGTTGAGTAGTTGTCATTATTACCGTCACGGCCCATTTCACCATTGTCTAAATTATGCTTATAGGAATAAGACACAAGATCATTAAGGGTAAAGCCATCATGACAGGTAATAAAGTTAATACTCTTTTGTGGGTCGATTTCTCTTTCGTTATAGATATCTGGAGAGCCAATTAAGCGTAATACGAACTTCTTAATAGAGTTAGAGTCACCTCTCATAAAGGATCGAACATCGTCTCTAAATTGACCATTCCACTCACGCCACTTTGAGCCAGAAATGTTACCTAATTGGTAAAGACCACCAGCATCCCAAGGCTCAGCAATAATCTTAGCATCGGCTAAGCGGCAGTTGCGGTCAATATCTAAGAGGGCAGGGGCATTCTTAAGTGGAGTACCATCAGCATCACGAGCTAAAATGGAGGCTAAATCAAAGCGGAAGCCATCAACGTGCATTTCCTCTTTCCAGAAAATAAGAGAATCTAAGATTAAGGAACGTACAATTGGATTGTTGGCATTAAGGGTATTACCACAACCAGAGTAATTGTAGTAATCACCTTGGTCGTTCATGATGTAATAGCTGCGCTTATCATAGCCCTTAAAGCAATAACATGGGCCGTTGGCATCACCTTCTGAGGTGTGGTTATAAACCACGTCTAAAATTACCTCAATACCATTACGGTGGAGAGCCTTAACCATGTCTCTAAACTCATCTAATGGGCCCATAATGGACTTATCAGAGGAGTAGGCCTCATGAACAGCAAAGAAGCTCATTGGGCAATAGCCCCAATAGTTTTCTTTACCAGGCAAAGCATCAAACTTGTCGTATTGGTAAACAGGGAGCAACTCAACAGCAGTAACACCCAAATCAACTAAATAAGGGATCTTTTCAATTAAGCCACGGTAAGAGCCTCGAATGTCCTCAGCTACTTGAGAGCTTGGGTGAGCGGTAAAGCCCTTAACATGCATTTCATAAATAACAGTCTTATTTAAAGCATGCTTAGGAGCACAGTCTAAGCCCCAATTATACTTAGAGGTATCTACTACTACGGAACGGGCGGCAGTAGCAACATTTTGCTCTTCATCATTGCCTTGGAAACGTTGGTAGTTTTTAGGAAATACTACACGCTTACCATAAGGATCAATTAAGACCTTGCCAATTTCCACGTGGCTAGCAGCTGACTTATAAGAGCGTACGGCTTCACGAACACGCCAAGCGTAAATTTGTTGATCACCAATGCCTGCAACAAATACATGCCAGTAATAAACAGAGCGGAATAAGTGTGAGGATAGGGAGATGACTGTTGGCTGAGTATCGTCAACATCTTTGAATAATAAGAGCTCAATAACCGAGGCGGCAGGGCAATAAATGGCAAAGTTAACACCACCATTTTCAATGGTAGCTCCCAGTTTATTGCAATGTCCTTGAGAGACAACATATTTATCCAAGATTCTTCTCCATTTTCCAAACGAGCCAAGACAACTAAGAGCTAAATACTTGATAGTTCCCCTTAGATAGTTTGTTGCTCTAACGACAGATCAATACTGCTACCAATATGAATGGTTAGATATGTATTACAGACTCAATTAAGATGCAGCAAAGATGCAAAGATTCAGCACTTAATTGCCCTCTTGTAAGGGATACAAGCTCCTAATGATACTGGTAATTTGTGCTGGCTATATTTTGCCAGCAAAACTTAAAAAATCAAGATGTATATCATGTTTTGCTAAAGATAAACTTGACAACAAAACGGCTTTTTTATCCTGATTGTTGCAATGCTTAATCCCAAAAGATATTTATCATCACTACAGAGGTTCTCATAGGTCTTAGCCAAAGTAATACGCATGTAAATTATGTTTTATCTATTAAGAGCATACAAAGTAGCAAGATACAGTGTTTGTGCAGGTAAGATACATTAATAAAACCAAGTGAACCATACTCACATCAAGCTGCATGGAAAAGCTTTAAGTAAGGGCATTTAAATTGTGGCTTTAATGCTCCTAAAAGGAGCAAGTGTTACCAATCCAAAACAAGCTTAGCTATTCTCTGAAAATAGCCTCGGGCTCATAAAATGGGCTAAACTTCATTAAATTAAGCTCTCATGCTTTCTGTATAGTCTGACTGAACAATAGCTCAGTTAATACTTTTTGTTAGCCTGGTAAGGTGCAAAGTAGGAAAGAGCAAGCTTAATAGGCTAAACTTAACACTTAAGAGCTAATCTTTTCTTTGGCAGCTCAGCCCAGCCTAGCTTAGCAAAGCAAAGCTAAGCCTCGTGCAGCAAAACTCCGTGTAGCAAAGCTCAGTTCAACTAAGCTTTAGTTAATGGGAGCTAAGCTACGATGCATATGTATGTGCTTAGGCAAGCTAATATAAGTAAAGGCAAGCCAAGGCAGTCATAGCCAGCTAAGATGCATATGTATGTGTTCTGGCAAGCTAAGATAAGTCAAGGCAAGCCAAGGCAGTCAGAGCTAGCTAAGAGGCATATGTATGTGCTCGGGCAAGCTAAGATAAGCAAAGGCGAGCCAAGGCAGCCATAGCTAGCTAAGATGCATATGCGTGTTCTGGCAAGCTAAGATAATCCAAGGTGAGCCAAGGCAGCCATAGCTAGCTAAGATGCATATGCGTGTTCTGGCAAGCTAAGATAATCCAAGGTGAGCCAAGGCAGTCAGAGCTAGCTAAGAGGCATATGTATGTGCTCAGGCAAGCTAAGATAATCAAAGGCGAGCCAAGGCAGCCAAGGCCGTCACAGCTAGCTAAGAGGCATATGTATGTGTTCTGGCAAGCTAAGATAAGTCAAGGCGAGCCAAGGCAGCCACGGCCAGCTAAGATGCATATGTATATGCTCAGGCAAGCTAAGATAAGTCAAGGCGAGCCAAGGCAGCCACTGCTAGCTAAGATGCTTATATATGGGCACAGGAGAGCTAAGATAATCTAAAGTGAGCCAAGTTTAGCCAATGTGAGCCAAGGTGAATTTAGGGAATACCTGAGCTTAACAGTTAGTTGGTTTGGTCTTAGCTATAAGGGGTTGCCAGAGAAATTAGCTGACCATTTGTTTTTGTTTAAAGGGAATGCAGATATGGAGCTTACATTAGATAATGTTGCTACTTTAGCTTTAAATACCCAAGCTTTTGGTGTTAAGCAAAATTTACAGCGCATTAATCAAGCAGTTCAACAGGCCTTAGAGCAAGGAAAGAATGCTTTATTTTGTAGCGAGCTGTGTGTCAGCGGCATGGAGTGTAATGATTTATTCTTCTCCTCAGCCTTTATTGCTAAAGTGCAAGAGCAAGTAAAGGAGTTTCAAAGCTCATTACCTTTAGACTTTGTTGTTGGTCTGGGCATGCCTAAGATCATGACTGCCTCTTGCTTTGCTAATGAGGAGGCCTTTAATGCTGCTATTGCTTATGATGATGAAGAGCAAAAAGAGCAAGCTGCCTTGTATGGTTTAGAAAATGGCCCTTTAGCTAGTGCTTATGTCTTACTTACTCGTGATGAGGTGGTATTTACTGCTCCAAGTAAGTTAAAGCTTGAGCATAGCCGTCTTGATTATAGTGTGCGCTATTTCTACCAAGCCTATGAATTTCCAGGCTTTGATTTAGTTCATGGCTATGTAGCTCAAGTAGGCGAGCAAAAGATTTTAATTGCCTTTGGTGATTCTCAATTATTTATTAGCCCTGATTTGCAGGACTACATTGCACAGCACCATGATGAATTTGCCTTTATCGTAGTGCCAGAGGCTTATGGCTATGAAGTGGAATTACCTCAGCGTTATGAGCAAGAGGCCTTAGCCTTAGCTGCTACTTATAACTTGCCTTTAATTAGAGTTAATAATTTAGGTTGCGAGGGTGGTTCTACCATTTATGATGGTCAGTGTATCTTTATTAAAGATAATGAAGTTATTGCCCGTAATCCTTTATTCTCCTTTAGACCATATGAAATAGTTACTGCTAAGAGCGGTGTAGAGCCAGCTTTGGCTGAGTACGATGAAATGCTCAAAGCTGTGGCTCTTGGTATGTATGACTGGATGAAAAAGACCCACTCTAAGGGCTTTGCTCTGTCTTTGTCAGGTGGTGCTGACTCTGCTTTATGTGCAACTGTAGTAGCTTTAAGCCAGGTACATGCTTTACGCCATTTAGGTGCCCAAGAATACGTACAAGAGCTCAAAGAGCTTAATATTAAGTTTGACTATGATGCCTTCTTAGAGGAGGTCATAAGCCTTGGTGGCATGGGCCCATATTCAAGCGCTACTAGCAATCTTCTTATGGAAAAGATGATTGAGGTGCTTAAAAAGTATGTTATTCCACAGGTATTGGTATGTGCCTACCAAGGATCTGACTACTCGGGTCAAGTAACCAGAGTAGCTGCTACCAAGATGTCTGAGTGCTTAGGTGCTACTTTCTATGAGTGGTCAATTTCCAATGTTGTAAGTGACTACTTAAGTAATATCAATAAGGCTTTAGGCTATGAGCTTAGCTGGAGCAGCGATGATATTGCTCTGCAAAATATTCAAGCACGCTCTCGTTTACCTGGTATTTGGTTATTAGCTAACCATAAGGGCTTTTTACTAATTGCTACCTCAAACTTATCTGAGGCTGCGGTAGGCTATTGCACTATGGATGGCGATACTGCTGGTGGTTTAAGCCCAATTGCAGGTATTGGTAAGAGCACTATCTTAAAGATGAATCGTGCCATTATGCATGATGGTATTGGCTTAGATGGTTTTGAGCAGCGCTTTAAAGTTCCTGCCATGAGCTATATTGTAGCCCAAGCCCCAACAGCTGAATTGCGTCCAGGTGGTGAGCAAACTGATGAAAAGGACTTAATGCCATATCCACTATTAGACACCATTCGTCGCCTCTTTGCCCAGGAGGACATGCTACCAGATCAAATCGAGCATGCCTTAATTGCAGGCAAGGAAGATGACTTTAAGAGCGTTACTGTAGATTTAGGCCTGAGCGACGAGGATATTAAGCGCTCAGTCAAGCGCTTCTTTAACCTCTTTCAACGTAACCAATGGAAGCGTGAGCGCTTTGCCACCGCCTTCCACATCGAAAAGGACGACAGCTCCCCTAAGGGCTACTTACGCCTCCCAGTGCTAAGCGCCTCCTTATACGATTAGCCACCTGCGCAACCCCATCAAGCAACAACTAGCTTAAAACACTACCAGCCCAGTTAAATTAGCCGCCAAGCCTCAAGCCTGGCTCCATAACTGGGCTCTTTCGTAGTTAAAGCCCCCTTCCAACCTCTACCTCAGACGAAGCTCAAGCCTGAATCTAAGCCACAACTTTTGTTGAGTAGAACCCAAAATTTTGTTGCCGAGTATATTGAATTTCAATGTCTGTTTACCTGAAATTTGCTGAAATTTATCCCTTATTGATATAAATCCGATATATATCAGGATAGTTGTTTTTTGAAAGTGATATTTATCACTTAATCGAAAATGCTCTTTGTGCTCTTAAAGCTGATTTACAAGGGAAATTTCGTAAGTTAAGGGATAATTTTCAGCAAATTTCAGGCACTAGTGCATTGTATTTTGCCACGATTTTTTCAACAACTCTTGCTAGAATAAATGAGCAAATTTATATCGCATTTATATACTATTAACACACTATATCGAAAATCGTAGCAGCTCTTGGGTGCGTACTTGTCACTATAGTCGAGAGAAACGCAGCAAATAATTGAGGTGAACGTATGGCTATTCATAATAAGTCACATCATAATCATGCTTTGATGTCTTTGAATAAAATGCGCAAAGACAATACGCTTAAGCATAAGACGGCGGCTGATTTTTCTAATCCTGATAAAACTAAGATATGCCTGAATATCATGGACTGCTGTGATTTTTTGAAAGCAATACCTGACAATTCCGTGCAGTTAATTTGCATTGACCCGCCATATAATCTCGAACTTGCAGACTGGGATATTTACGACAACTATATTGAGTGGGCTGCAAAATGGCTTGATGAAGCATACAGAGTTCTTTCAATGGACGGTAGTATGGTTATTTTTGGTGGCATTCAGTTTAGAGATGTCAAATCGGGAGATTTGATTGATATAATTCATTACATCAGACATAATACAAAGTTCAAGTTGATTAACACTATTATTTGGCGATACAAAAATGGAATGTCTGCTCATCGGTATTTTGCCAATAGACATGAGGAAGTAATTTGGTTGGCCAAATCTAATGACTATTATTTTGATTTAGATTCTGTTAGAGTGCCATATTCTGAAAAGGAATTGGCACTAGCACTGAAAGATAAGCGGCTAAATCCCGAAAACACAATGAAAGGGAAAAACCCAACAAATGTATGGGAAATCGGCCGTTTAAACGGAAACAGTAAAGAGCGGGTAGGACACCCGACTCAAAAGCCTATTGAAATAATTGGTCGTTTTGTTAAAGCTCTATCATACCCAGGCTCTGTAGTACTTGATTTTTTTGCGGGCAGCGGTACTGTTGGGCGTGTCTGTATCACAGAGGGACGACATTGTTTGATGTGTGATAGTGCCATTACTTCAATAGACTATTTCAATAAGCATCTTGAATTGATGAAGAATTTAGGGCAAAACACTGATTATATAGAAATCAGCAGCGTTGATGATTTTTTCACACCTATCTTTCAAAATTCGACAACGTCAGCATTATAGTGCAAGAAAATGGTGAAATAAACACAATTGCACTATGGATGGCGATACTGCTGGTGGTTTAAGCCCAATTGCAGGTATTGGTAAGAGCACTATATTAAAGATGAATCGTGCCATTATGCATGATGGTATTGGCTTAGATGGCTTTGAGCAGCGCTTTAAAGTTCCTGCTATGAGCTATATTGTAGCCCAAGCCCCAACAGCTGAGTTGCGTCCAGGTGGTGAGCAAACTGATGAAAAGGACTTAATGCCATATCCATTATTAGACACCATTCGTCGCCTCTTTGCCCAAGAGGACATGCTACCAGATCAAATCGAGCATGCCTTAATTGCAGGCAAGGAAGATGACTTTAAGAGCGTTACTGTAGATTTAGGTCTAAGCGACGAGGATATTAAGCGCTCAGTCAAGCGCTTCTTTAACCTCTTCCAGCGTAACCAATGGAAGCGTGAGCGCTTTGCCACCGCCTTCCACATCGAAAAGGACGACAGCTCCACTAAGGGCTACTTACGCCTCCCAGTGCTAAGCGCCTCCTTATACGATTAGCCCTCAGCGCAACTCCAGCAAGCTACAAATAGCTTAAAACACTACCAGCCCAGTTAAATTATCCGCCAGGCCCAAAGCCTGGCCATTTAACAGGGTTCTTTCGTAGTTAAAGCCCCTTCCAACCACAAGCCAACCTCAGGCTAAGCTTAAGCCTGAATATAGGCCACAGCTTGAGATTAAACCTCAGCCTGAACCTGAACCCCAGCCCATAGCGACAGCTAAAGCCTCTTAGCGCTTTTACATTTGTTAGTACTTACCATTACCTGGGGCAAATAAAAGTCCTGTGGGATCAACAGGCTATTATCCAGATATTTAGAAAATGGCAGCTTTCTGAGCAAGGTATTTTAGCGGTTTATTACTATTGTCAGGTAAACCATAATGCGGCCATACTAAGGTATCCCACAAGATATTTACTTGAACAATTACCTTTGAACTCGCACTTGGCCGTACCCTTGCACTTGCCATTGCTCTTGCCTTAGAACTTGCTCTTGCATTTGCCCCTATCATTGCCATTGCTCTTGCCCTTAGAACTTGTCATTGAACTTACCCTTACGCTGGCACTAGTGAGAGTTTACGAAAGTTTATTCATGGTCAAACCAAAAATTAACAAGGATAATGTTAGCCTTAAGCTAGCTCATAGTTGTAAACGAACTTTTGAAAACTTGCACTTACAATTGTATTTGCCTTTACCTTTGAAATTGAACTGGCTCTGGCACAAGCAAAACCAGCCTTTGGGCTCTATCAGCCCTGAAATAAATTGCGAAAAAAGGCAGGGGTTATATCACGAGGTAAGGATGGTGGTGGGGTTCTTAAACTTTTGTTGCCAAGTATATTGCCAGATAGATCACGGCTTATTGCACTTGTGTAGTCTAAAATATATTATAGTGGTTTAAGTACAGATTTAACTATTATTTGGTAGACTGTTGGGAGATAAGAGCATGAGTGATATGGCGGCTGGCAAAATTGATGCTCAAGAGCAGGTAGAGGACACAAACATTCAGTCCTTTTACAAATTGCTTAATAGCATTGAGCAAAGCTCTAGCGATGAGAAGGATAAGGGTACTCGTTTTGAGAATCTGGTCTTAGACTTTTTGCAAAACGATCCTACCTATAAGAATGATTTTGCTAAGATTCAAACCTATGCTGACTGGGCACAAGAGCATACTGACATTGTTCCTAACAAGAAAGATATTGGTATTGACTTAGTTGCTACCAACTTATGCTTAGACAATGAGTCTCAAACTTACACTGCTATTCAATGTAAGTTTTATGCTCAGGATGCCAAGGTTCCTAAAAAGGAAATCGACTCCTTTCTATCAGCCTCTGATACCTCTTTCTTTACTGGTCGCATACTGGTTGCTACCAATAGCAATTGGTCTGACAATGCTTTAGCTACCTTAGCAAGCAAGACTGTGCCTTGTATTGTGATTGATCGTGAGCAATTAGCCCAATCCTCTATTAACTGGTCTAAATATCAACAGACTGGACAAGTACAAGTTACCAAGCGCTCATTACGTACCTATCAGCAAACTGCATTGCAAAACGTCATCTCAGGCTTTAAGACTCATGATAGAGGCAAGCTGATTATGGCTTGCGGTACAGGTAAGACCTATACCTCTTTAAAGATTGCTGAGGCTCAGACCAATAATAATGGTTTTGTGCTTTTCTTAGTGCCATCCTTAGCCCTCTTAAGCCAAACTCTATCTGATTGGAAACAACAAAGTGAATTTCCAATTAGGGCTTTTGCTGTATGCTCTGATACCACTGTGGGTAAGAAGACTAAGAGCGGCTCTATCGATGATTTATTAACTCCTAATGAGCTTAACTACCCTGCTACTACCAATGAGCAAGATTTAGCCAAGCATGTGCAAAATGCTTTCCAATATAAAGAGCAGCAGCAAGAACAAGGCATGGTAGTCATTTTCTCTACCTACCAATCCATTGAAGTTATTGCCCTTGCTCAAAACAAGTTAGGCATGCGTCCTTTTGACTTAGTAATTTGCGATGAGGCCCACCGCACCGCAGGTGGCTACCTTATCAATCCAGACCTTACTAAAAAGGAAATCCTTGCTCACAGCGGCCTCCTAAATGACACCAACCTTAGTGCCACCAATGCCGAGCAAACCCAAGCGCCAGCACCAGTTCCAGCAACTGCTGAGACCCAAGCTGCAATTATAGCCCCTCAAGTTCCTAATGCTCCAAGCACTGCCAAGGCAGATGCTCTGTCAGCACCAGAACAAGAACCAGCAACCAAGGCTAAAACCAAGTCACGCAAGTCAAAATTGGACTTTATTGATGATGAGGAAGCTGTCTTTACTCGTGTTCATAATGACCAGTTTATCCACGCTAAAAAGCGCTTGTATATGACTGCTACTCCAAAGATCTATGGTGATGCTGCTAAAGAGCAAAAAGACAATAATGAAGTAATCCTTTATTCTATGGATGATGAGGCTGTATTTGGCCCAGTATTCCATAGTTTGAATTTTGATGAGGCCGTGCAATTAGGCTGTCTGGTCGACTACAAGGTCATTGTTCTTGCCTCAGACTCTCGCTTTATACGTAGTGATGAAGACATCATTGAACGTATTAATGAAGATCACGCCGCTCGTATTATTGGTAGCTGGAAAGCTCTCAACAAGTATGGCACCTCTGAGGACTTACATGATGATGCTAAGCCAATGAAAAGAGTGGTAGGCTTTGCTCAAGTAATTAACAGAGATGCTAAGAACATCAAAATTGCCTCCAAGCTATTTACTCAAGAGTTTGACAATGTTGTTAATGTTTATCGTGACCAAGTTTTAGAACTTGCTAATAAAGAGCGTGATGCTTTTGAGGAACAAGAGTACGAATATGTTGCCAATCACCAACTACACTGCGATTGTAAGCATATTGATGGCTCTATGAATGCCAATCAAAAAGGCGATCTCTTACAGTGGTTGCGTGAAGAGCCAGAGCAGGATCACTGCAAAATTCTCTTTAACGTGCGCTGTCTGAGCGAAGGCGTGGATGTGCCTGCGCTGGATGCTGTTATCTTCTTGTCCCCACGTAAGTCCCAAGTTGAGGTAGTGCAGACTGTGGGCCGTGTAATGCGTCGTGCCCCTGGCAAGATACGTGGCTATGTCATTTTGCCAGTAGTGGTAGACAATTTAGAGAATATTGATAATGCCTTAAGCCGCTCTGATAAGTTTGCCTGTATTTGGCAAGTGCTCAAGGCCTTAAAAGCCATTAACCCTAATGATGTCATAGTCGACGGTGCCTTAGAAAAACTAAGCGATCGTATCGAAGTAGTGTGCGTTAACCACAATGCTATTGAGCGCAAAGCTAAGTCAGCCACTAATAAACCAAAAGTTTACAGTGATGGTGAAGGCAAAGGCGAAGGCTCAAGCTCTGGCGCTGGAGATTTATTAAGTGGCTCTCTAGCACCAACTCAAGGAACTCTTATTGGTGAGGACTTTGTATTTAAGGTAGAAAATACCATTAAGTCAGCCATTATCAAGAAGCTTGGTAATCGCCGTGAATGGGAAGAATGGGCTGAGGATGTAGCTGAAATCTGTAAGAATCAGGTAGCTTTCATCAAAGACAAACTCAACAACACCGAAAACAAAGAACTGCGCTATGCTTTTAATGACTTTAAGGATCAGCTCTCATGCTCAATTAATGGTCATAAGGCAACTCAAAATGATAACCAAAATGCTCAAGATGCGCTCTTTGGTGGTAATACCCTTAGCGATGACGAAGTAATTGAGATGCTCTCCCAGCATATCGTAATTAAGCCAGTGCTTGATGCTCTCTTTAAGGGCTATGCTTTTACAGAGAACAACCCAATTGCCAAAGCTCTTACTGATATGCTGGAGAAGTTTGACGATAATGGGTTGCATAAGGCTAACAAGGAACTGGAGTACTTCTACAGATCGGTTGGCATTCGTATGCAAAACGTTAAGACCATTGCCGAGCGCCAATCCGTAATTGTCGACTTATTCGATCGCTTCTTTAAAGTAGCTTTCCCTAAGCAACAGGAAAAGCTGGGTATTGTTTATACTCCATTAGAAGTAGTGGACTTTATTAACCACTCTGTAAATGACATCTTAAAGCAAGAGTTTGGTCAGACCTTTGCCGATCCTGGCGTACATGTCCTTGATCCATTTACTGGTACAGGTACCTTTATTACCCGACTAATGCAATCTGAGGACTTAATCCCCAAGGATGCCTTACCTTACAAGTACTTTAACGAACTGCATGCCTTTGAGCTTATGCCTCTTGCCTACTATGTAGCCTCCATCAATATGGAAGCTGTATATCAAGAGTTTTTCCCAAAGGCTCCATACGCTCCAAACAACATTACAGTCTTAACCGACACCTTTGCCCTGCACGATGAGGAAATAGCCCCAATCTTTAAGGACTCCATCGGCAAAAACACCTCCCGCCGCAAGCAAGTCGACAGCCTCGACCTGCGTGTCATTATTGGCAATCCTCCATATTCTGTAGGTCAGGATAACCAAAATGATGACAACAAGAATGATCGCTATTTAGGTGATGGCGGTGTGGATACACGTGTTCAGGATACATACGTTAAAGAGGCAAAAGGAGTTAACTTAAAAGGAAAGCTCTATGATAGTTATATCAAAGCTTTTAGATGGGCCTCTGATAAGTTAGGCGATAAAGGCGTGATTGCCTTTGTTACTAATGCAGGTTGGCTTGATAGCGCATCTGCTAACGGCATGCGTAAGTGCTTGTCAGAAGAGTTTAGCTCTATTTACATTTACCACTTAAAGGGTAATGCCAGAACATCAGGTGAACAAAGACGTCGTGAAAAGGACAATGTTTTTGGTGTTGGAAGCCGTGCTCCTATTGCTATCACTATTTTGGTAAAGAATCCAAATGCCGCAGAACAAGGCAAGATCTACTTTGGGTGTGTTGATGACTACATGAGCAGAGAGGATAAGCTCGGTCAGCTTGCTAAGTTAGGTACTATTAAGAGTGCAAAATTAACAGAAATTGTTCCTGATGAGCATAATGATTGGCTCAATCAGAGACGAACTGACTTTGCCAAGTTTATTACTGTTGATGGCAAAAAGACTGATGGCTTAGCTGTATTTAATAATTTTAGTTTGGGAATTTTCACTAGTCGTGATGTTTGGTCATATAACGCTTTAAAAGAAAAGATTACATCTAATTTCAATAGATGTATTAGTTTCTATAATGAGCAAGTTTCACTTAAGAAACAGCTAGGAGATAGCTTTGTTCGTGATACTGATCCTAAAAAGATTAAGTGGGATAGACCTCAAATTAAACATGTTGAGATGGGCAGAGCTTATCCTGAATTTAAAGAATCAAGCATTGTTACTTCAGTTTATAGACCGTTCTTTAAGCAGTTCTTTTACAATGATCCATTATGGATTAACTGTACTTACCAAATGCCAAAGCTCTTCCCTTATAGCGGCGCTAAAAACTTAATTATTGGCATTGTTAGTGTAGGAGCTAAAGACATAAATTGTTTGATATCAGATTCTATTATGGATCTACATGTCCTTGATTCTGGTACACAATGCCTTCCACGCTACGTTTATACCGAAGCTCTTAAGGGTGGGTTGATTGGAGAGTTCAAGTCGGTTCAGCCTGATGAGCATGGCTATGTGCGCAGTGATGGTATCAATCCTGAGGCGGTCCAGCACTTTAAGGATGCTTATCATGAGCATGCTGATAAGGTCGATGTGGATGCGATTTTCTACTATATTTATGGCGTGTTGCATAGCCCTGAGTATCGTAGTACTTATGCTAACAACCTACAAAAGGAGCTGGCTCGTATTCCACGTGTGGCTACTTATGAGGAATTTGCTGCTTTTGAAAAGGCTGGTCGTGCTCTAGCTGAGCTTCATGTTAACTATGAGACTGTAAAGCCATATGATGGCTGCACCATAGAGATGGCTGATGCTCCTTCTTACCGAGTAGAAAAGCTTGCCTATGGCAAGATTGCTGGGCAAAAAGGTGATGCAGCCAAGGATCGCTCAACCATTATCTACAACAACAGCATTGCCATTAAGAACATTCCTCTTGAGGCTCAAGAGTACATTGTTAACAAGAAGTCTGCCCTTGATTGGATTGTGGAGCGTTGCTGTGTTTCTACCGATAAGGACAGCGGCATTGTTAATGACTTTAATGACTATGCTAAAGAAATGGGTGATGAGAAGTACATATTTAAGCTTATTTTAAGAGTGATTACTGTTTCTCTTGAAACTATGAAGATAGTAAAGGCTCTACCAAAGCTTAATATCCACCCATTAGATAAGTAAGTCTGTTGTAAACAGCTAATAGCTGTAGTCGATTAAGCACATAATATGAAAAGCTCTTATGCAGAAATGCTTAGGAGCTTTTCTTTGAATGCAAACCAACAGCTTGAGTGTTAGGGCGGTAGTAGCATTAATAGCAATCGAGTAATGATAAGTAGACCATTAATTTGATTAGATTGTATACAGTTAGAGTTGGTGTTTTAAGGTAAATACGTGATTGTCTCTACTATGTCTGAGCCTTTGCAAGAGCTCTATTAGAGATGAGCAGATATCAAGAGCAAATTAAGAGATATCAGGGTAGACATTGTTAACGTAGACTTGGTCTTGGCTGTTGGTTGAAGAGCTAGAGCTAGAGCTACTATTACTATTGCAGCCTACTAATACTGTGGCTAACAATAAGGCACAAATTAAGGATAGAAATTTCATAGAGTTAACTCCTAAAGGAAGTTGGTAGACAAAACTCAAAGTTACTCCTTTATTATTGGCAGGGTCGACGCATCTTTTTTTCCGAAGAAATTATATTAATATAGTTTGCATGGAAAACCTAAACAATTTGCTATTTTAGCTTATTTATGCAATTCTACATCCTCTTATTTCGCTAAAGAGGATATTAATATGGAATTAGTTTTTTTTTTTTTAAGGATATTAAAGACCCAAGAATAGATCGTACCAAAAAATATCCTTTAGATGAGCTTATATTCAGTGCTTTAGTTGCTATTTGGTCAGGAGCTAGATCATGGTACGAAATAGCAGAGTTTGCTGAGGATAAGCTACAGCTGCTTAAAGAGTTTTTGCCCTTTACTAATGGCATTCCTTCACATGATACTTATAACCGGTTCTTTTCTATTCTTCCAGAGGAAGAGTTTGAAAAGGCATTTATTTCTTTTGCAGAGTATCTGATTGGAGATAGTCTCGAAGGTAAACTAATTAACCTTGATGGCAAACAAATGCGTGGCGCAACAAAAGCAAGTGATGGAATCATCCATATTGTTGCGGCCTGGTGTGCTGATTGTAAACTATCTTTAGGCCAAGTGTCTGTTGATGATAAGAGCAACGAAATTACTGCTATTCCTTTGCTTTTAAACAAGCTAAATATCAAAAAAGCCGAAGTTTCTATAGATGCTTTAGGAACACAAACTGAAATTGCTAAGTTGATTAATGATAAGCAGGGATTCTATTTGCTTGCTGTTAAAGATAATCAAAAGTCACTTAATGATGAGGTCAAAGAGTTATGTTGCAACTATAAGCCAATAGATGTTGACAACGAAATTGATTCATATAGTGGTAAAGTGATTCAGCGAAAATGTGAGGTTTTTAAAGCTAATCCAAAAGTAATCACAACCTCAAGCAGATGGGCTGGACTTAAACAAGTTATTAAAGTTACTTGCACTACTACAAACAAGGCATCAGGTGAGACAGCCGAAGATATTCGTTATTATATTGTTAACTCCAAATTTGATGCAGCTCACTACCTTGCGAGCACTAAAAACCACTGGTCAATTGAGAATGACTGCCACTGGCAACTTGATATAAGTTTTAATGAGGATGAGACTAGAAAAACAAAAAACTCCGCTAAGAATTTCTCTCGTCTCCTTCGCTTTGCTCTTAACTGTGTGCGTTCAGTTGATTTTGGTGAAAAAAGAAACAAGAGCTCCGTAAAGAGTAGATGCTTTGCACTAGCAAATTCCAAAGATCTTTTGATGAAGCTACTTTACAACAAGGCTATCGAAAAATAAGACACGTCGACCCTGTTATTATTGGGGGCTGCTTAGGAAAACATGAGATTACTGCCCATAAGCAAGCTCAATTAAAGAAATAGGGCGTTAGAGCCCCAGACAAAGAAAAAAGTGGAGTTGCCTGGCAAAAATAAAGGGCAGGATGCTTGGCCATCTTGCCCTTTAATTATTTGCGAAAAATAAACTGAATTATTTGTTGCTTGCGTTGGAGCTTAGCACCGGCTCTTTATCATGAGCATCTTGCTGGAGCTTTTGAGCTTGGGCTTGAGCCTTAGCTTGGGCGGCCATTTCTTTGGCAATTTCTTTAGCAGCCTCTTCTTTAATAGCACTAATAGCATCATGACTTGGGGGTTCTTTGGCGGCTAGCTGAGGATTAATCTTAAGGCTAGCAGGGGCTTTTAGAATTACCAAGATAGCAATGAATACTAAAGTACAGCCTGAGACAAAGAATACTGAGGCTAAGTTGACATAAGTAGCAATCAAACCACCAATAAGCGGGCCAATAGCACCACCAATTTGCTGGGAGGAGAACAGCATACCAAAAGCTGAGCCTCTTTCTAATGGTGAGGTTAGATTAATAATCATGGCATTAGCTGATGGGAAAATGCCAGAAAAGCCTAAGCCTACACAAAATTGCAAAATAGCAAAAGGAACCAGAGTATTAGGTATATATTGAGCCGCAATTAAGATACCAGCTGCGATTAATGCGGTAACCATGGTGCGATAAAAGCCAATAGCCTGTCCCTTACGACCCCAAATAGGAGCAGCAATAGCTCCTGCAAAACCTGATAGCGAGAATACTAAACCTGAAATTAAAATTAGGTTCTCATCTGTACCTCTTAGCTCTCCAATATAGAGAGTTAAGATAGGCTGGAGCAATAAAATCACCATATTGGTAAGGCCTGTGGCGATGAGCAAAATCATAATGCCATTACGCTTTAGAAGCTCACCATAGGACACCACTGCTTTACCTTTTTGATCTTGGGCTTTTGGTGGTTCTTTAATAAAGAAGATGGTTACCAAGGTAATTGCGCATAAGGCACCAGCTGAGATAAAGAAAGAGGTGCGAATACCAAAAGACTCTGCTAATACACCACCAAAGAGAGGGCCTAAAATACCACCACAAATATTGGCACTTTGCATTACACCCATACTAATGCCTACCTTATTAGCTGGGGTATAAGCTGAGGTTAGAGCTAAGGAAGCTGGCCATAAACCAGCAGCAAAACCTTGCAAGATACGCACTAAGAATAGCTGGAAAGGAGTTTGTACTAAGGCACCTAAAAAGTAGGTTAAGGCAATTAAGGAGCTGGAGCGAATAAGCATGAGCTTCTTGCCCTTAGAGTCTGCCATCTTGCCCCAAATAGGAGCCATTACTGCGCATACGGCAAAGGAAATAGCAAAGATAGCACCTGTCCAGATATTTAAAGACTCAGGTGAAGCTCCTAGATCATTTTTTAGGTAGAGAGGTAAAAAAGGAATAAGCATAGTGTAGCTTGCTGACATTAACACTACATTACATGTCATCAAAGCTAGAACAACTTTCCAATTCATGGGGATCTCCTGTTTCCGAATAATTTCTTAAACAAGACAAATAAGCTAGCTAAACACTAATAAGAAGCTTTACCTGCACAGCAAGTAAAGTGTGGCAAGAATCTATTGTCTTGTAGCCCTAAGTGCTTTGGTCTTTAGCACTCCCTCTGCTAAAACAGCGGAAACAAGAGAGTACTTTGTTTCTAAAAAGTTAGGCTAAAGTGTGCTTATAAAAGCCACAGGCAAAGAGAAATAAGCATAATGCCTAAGCATAGAGTTTAGAAGGTAAATCCACTCCCTAAACAATCACCAAGCAAACACTACTAAAGTGCCAATTAGTAGGGCCAAAGAGCACCTTAAATAAGCACAAGGTCAAAATGACGTTAGTGAGTACAACTGGAGTTGTTTTAGAAAGTTTCTAAGACTAAGCAAGAGATAAAAGCCTTCGATTTGGCCTCACGCGCATAGCCGAAAAAACAAAAAATCATTAAATAAAACAAAATATGCGTGGTAGGGAAATTAAGAAAGCTTAAGCCTTTGGTTAAAGTATATTCCTATTTGCCATTAAGAAAAAACTATGTGGCACTAAATTTATCGACACCATCAGCACAAATACCATAAATATGCCAAAATGCCTATACGATATATTGCACCATCTTGGATCCTAGTGTGCTTTTGTGCTCTAAAATAAGCTCTTTGCTACTAATACCTGACATTGGTAAGCTACTTCCATAATTATGGGGCTTATAAAACCATTTTTCTTTATGGCAGAGTATGTCATAGAGCATTCATAATTTAGAAATAGTCATATGGACAAGGGAAATTGCAACTCTCGCAGAGTAATAGCTGACTAATGAGGCTATAGGTTTTCATCACAATAGTGATAAACAGGCTGTTTTTTGATTATTTATCCAACTGACCAAAGTCATATACATGTAGTGGTGCTAGTGGTTTTGATAAAGCAAATCCTAAAGTGGGGTGCTATAGTTTTAGCTATATTCATACTTACCTGTATTAACTTAGTATAAGCCTTAATAAGACCATATATGACAACAAGGCATTTGCTTTTAATGCATTCTAACACCAATTGATTCATGAAATGATGGATAAAAAACCTTGTAGGAATCATTTATTGCACATTACTTTCATAGTAAAGTTAATTGATAAATATCAATATGATGTTTGCTATAAAAGCAGGTCATAATGCTCTTCAGACCTGCTTTATGGGTAGGCTATACTTTTGGATAAGCACTAAAACTAAGGTAGCTTTCTGTTGCAACCCATGAGTCAAGTATCCATGGAAGGATACTCCAATTAAGATAAAGCCTACATATACATGTATCTTAAGTTTAAATTATTTGCTGCGTTCAGACCTTAGGTATGGTCAGAAGATAGAAAGAGGTTCATTAACAATGAACAAAGGCACATTCCTAATATATTAAGGAATATGCCTTTATATCAAAATGAACTCTGCATACTAAAGAAACCTCGGAATAGATTTGCCTTATATATCATATTTATCAAAAAATCGTATAGTTTACCTAACAATTAGGCTAACCTCTAATCATGTTCCATGAAAACAAGATATATATGAGGTTCTTTTAAAATTTGTGTCGAGGTTACTTTAGTATGCAGAGTTAAGCTCAAATCTACCTAAAAAGAGGCTCTCAACCTAACAGAGCTTGCCTTTCTGCCAAGTCTCAAGCCTCAATTTAAGTAGTTTTAGTTAAATGTTCTATTTAAGCTTAGAACATGTAACGTGCATTGGCGTTTACACCAAACTCATCAGTGTTAGAGGAGCCAGTGTAGTTGAGGCCTAAGCCTAAACCAAAGTTGCCAGTCTTAGCAGCGATGCCAACGGATGCACCATAGGTGAAGTTGTCAACAAACTCAGCCTTGGTAGATACGTCCCAGTTGCTTACGCCAGTCCAGGATACAGTACCATCAACAGTGTCGTCACCGAAGTTGCCAGTTAAGGTCAAGTCAAAGCTTGGCTTAACAGTCCAAGTATCGGTTACGTACTCCTTGGAGATGGTTACACCAACAGGGATGGAGAATACATTTGCAGAGCTTGCATTGTATTGACCAACCTCACCAAAATCAGCTGAATCAATGGTGTAGTCATCCATGTCGATGCGAGTGAAACGCAAGCCAGCATGTGGAGTTACGTCCATCACAGCAACCTTCAAGGCGTACTGACCAGTTACACCAACGCTTAAGGCAGTGGTATCAAAAGAGGTAGAGGTCTTGCTAGCAGCAGTGTTAGCCTCTACATCAGAATCGATAGTGGTATAAGAAACATCACCAACGATTGAGAAGTTGTCGATAGCATAGCCTGCGTAGATAGAACCACCGAAGTAGTCAAAGTCATTGGATACTACAGAGGCAGCACCCTGACCATCAGCATCACCAGAACCTACATTGAACATAGCACCAACACGTACGCCGTTAGCTAAGGTTACATCACCACCTAAGGCTACGCCGTATAAGGTAATGTCAGAACCGTAGCCTAAGCCGTCAGCGTCGAAGCCATCAGACTCGTGGCTCTTGTAAACTGGGGTTACCCATAAGCCAGAACCTTGACCATTGTTAGCAATAGTCATAGTACCAGCCTGCTGGCCCATACCGAAGCGACCTGCAACAGCGTCATAAGTGGTAGAGGTAGCAACTAAAGCAGTCTCAGCAGCACCACCAAAATCACCCATACGTGCGGCTTGATCAGCGGCAGCACCATTGGTATTACGTACAACCTTCTCTAAGAAGTCACTGTAGGCCTTCTTGTAGATATCATAGGTAGGTTTGCCATGCTCGTCCTTACCAGTTGCAACAGCTACGTAGTTGTTGAAGTCTTCCTTCTTTAAGCTCTCGCCAGCGGTAGCGCTAAAGCCAGTAATCTTGCCGTCTGGATTGATATCAAAATTAGACTGTGCAGGGCCTGCAACACCTAATAAGACCTCTTCTTTTACACCTTGGGCTACTGGAGCGCCATCACGTGGATACATCTCTTCCCAGTTCTTGGTAAGAGTGGTGTAGCCTAATAAGAAGTCACGCATTGGTGCAGAGGCAGCGGTAAAGGCACTATCAACCTTATCAGTATCAAGTTTTAAGGTGCCCTTAGAAACTTCCTTACCTGCCTCAAGATAGAAGCTCATTAAGCCGTTTACAGTCTCAACACGGATGCTATTAGTCTTATCACCTAAGATCTTAACGCCAGGATTAGTTTTGTCAGCATCAGTAAATACAGTGACTTCACGAGAGCCATTTAAGAAAGAAGAACCGTCAAGAACAATCTTAGCACCCTTATCGGCATAAACAGCAGCATTGGCAGATTTAAACTTGATAGCACCGCCATCCTTATTAGCGCCGTCGCCTAATGCTAATACAGCATTGCCGCCTAAGTATAAGTCAGCCTTTTGAGAGGCATCTACACCATTAAAGGTCTTCTTCTCAGTGTACTTAGCAACTAAGTCGCCACTCTTATCAAAGGCAGTGTCTAAGTTAGCAGCAGAATCAACAATGATTTGCTCACCACTCTTTAAGCTTTGTTGGGCATTGATGTAAAGAACAGAACCAATCTTGCCCTCAGCATTGCTTAAAGAACCATTTTGGTCTTGTAAGCTTGCTAAGTAAGAGCGAGCAGAAGCTAAATCAGAGCCTACTAATAAGGCAGAGTTTTGACCTACTACAATATCACCATTGATTAAGCTGGTATCAGTATTTAATGGAGTGGTCTTATCAGTAAAGGCACCAATTTCTGCAACGGATGACTCCTGACCATAAGCTGGATCTAATAATAAAGCACCACCACTTAGGTTTACATACTTAGCAGCTAAGAAGCCAGAAGAGTTTAACTTATCAGCTTGGCTGTACTCACCAACAGAGATGGCCATATCTGGGGCTGACTTTAAGATACCCTCAACAGTTACACGAGCGCCATCAATAATCTCAAGCTCATTAGTAAACTCTGCATTACCTGCAAAGTTGGTTACACCCTTGGCAAACTCAGCATAGTTGTTGGCCTTAAAGTCACCTCTAAAGGTATTGTTACCAGCAAAATGAGTTGCGCCAGTTAGAGTGGTCTTGCCTTTAACCTCAACATCACCAGCAATCTTATTGGCCTCAGCAGCAGTGGTAGTGCCAGTTAAGGTTAAGTTATTAGCTACTACTAACTTAGAACCAGCCTTGGACTCTAAGAAGCCAGTAGATACCTTACCATCAACAGTGGTTAAGCCACTCTTAAGCTCTACAGTAGAGTTATCCTTACCTGCTAAGTCCTTTGATAACTTGGTCTCGCCATTCTTGCCATCAACTACTAATGCAGAACCTGACTCTAAAGTTACGTGGTCGATAATACCGCCATTAGCAAGAGTTAACTCGCTGTTAGCTAAGACCTTAGCACCAAGAACTACATCACCACTGCCAAGAGCAAAGTACTTGTTACCAGTGGTATCGCCCTCAATAGTAGTAGCGGTGTATAAGCCAGCCTTCTTAGTGAACTGAACATCAGCACCAGCTTGGGTAATCTTATCAGTTACAACGGAACCAAAGTGACCAGTTACATTGTCAGTGGACTCAACTTTGGTTAACTTAGCACCCATTAAATCTTCATTGGTGTAAGTTGGGAGGTAATCCTCATACTTCTTAGCAGCATCGCTCCAAGAAACTTCATTATTAGCATTTGGAGTTAAGCCAACAATTTCAGCATTGCCTAAGTAAACTAAGCCTTCAGGTGAATTGCCATCGCCAAATAACTTCTTATTTAAATCCTTTAAGCCTACATCGCTAAACTTGTCGCCACTTGCAAATTTTAACTCTAATGAAGAGCCAGGATTTGATTTGATAGCACCATTAGTAACATTAGTGTCAAAATCAGAAGCAAATTTTACCTTACCATCAGCATCAGTTTGGATGGCCTTGATAGCATCGCCCTGAATGGTTAACTTAGAGTCTTTGTTAAGAACAATAGCACCAGCAGCTAACTTAACGCCAAATAAATCATCAGAGGAGTCACCAGACTTCTGATTATCATCCCACTTACCATTAAGAACCATGTTGCCGCTAACAGCTACGCTACCAGTTACATCAACTGCATTAGCAGTTAAAGTACCTACAGAATTAACTGTTAGACCAGAAGCTTTAGCTACAGTTAACTTATCAGAGACAGTTAAATTAGCAGTGATCTTATTGCCTTCAGCGTCAACTTCACCACCTGCAGAACCAATAGCAAATGCAGTACTATCAGCACCAACAGTTACGGTCTTAGCGGCAGTCCATGAGCCTGCTAAAATATTTACAGAGCCGCTAGAGTTATCAAGAGCAGCTGTAATGTTGCCACCACCAACAGAGGTAGCATACGCTGGATCAGAGCCCTCAACTGGGACAATCTTACCTAACTTTAATACTGAATTAGCTGATGAAAGCTCAATGTCCTTGTCAGAATCTAAACCAGATAATACAGTAAAGTTACCAGAATCAAGGGAGAACGCAGTTGTTGTTGTGTCACTTGCCTTTAACTTGAGAACAAGCTTATCAGCCTGAATATAGCCATCTTTACTAATGTCAACAGCTTTAGTAGTTAGATTAGTTAAAGTAAGAGTTTCTGCAACATCTAATTTGCCACCTGAATTACTTGAATTTTTATCAAAGTTGATAGTTGCAGTTGTTGGTGCTGTTGAGCTGTCAGTTGAACCTAACATAGCACCATCAATTGAGAGGCTGTCGGTAATCTCTAAGGTACCGCCCTTTGCTAAGTTGATTGAGCTTGCTTTTTGAGCAGTACCTACTTTTTTAACAATTGAAGTGACATCTGCACCTTCTAGAATTAAAGTACCGCCATCAGAAGCTTTTACTGCGATAACATCTGCATCTACATCAGCGGTTGCATCTAACTTAACTTCATTAGCGCCAGATAAATCTAAAACAGCGTTACTTCCTGAAACTAGAATAGAGCCGCTGCCATTGCTTTTAGATAGTTTTAAAGTAACAACACCATTCTTAAGAGCAAGCTTTGAGGCTACTTTATCGCCACCAGTTTTTACTGGTTCAGCACTTGTAACACTTAAAGAGCCCTTAGTTAAGGTTACATTCTCACCAAAGGTATAGTTACCAGCAGCAACAGTTAAGCTCTTGCCTTCTGTTACATTGATAGCCTTGCCAACGATAGTGCCATCTTGAGCTACCTTGATTGCATTACCATCAGCGTCTTTGCCGTCGCCCATAGCCTTTAAGGTAACTGCATCTTGTAATTTGTACTCACCATCAGACTCGATTGTAAGGTTCTTTGCCTCTAAAGAAGCAGCACCAATTGCTTCAGTACCACCTAATGTTAAAGTTCCAGTTGCAACAATATTAGCATTAGTTTTTGTGCCAGAAAGTGGGGCTTTTGCAACAACATTAGTTGCGCTGAGTTTAGCTTTAGCATGACTCATTGTAATTGAGCCAACTTCAGCAGAAGCTGCAAACTTGTAATCAGCTAAATCAATATTACCTGATACAACTACAGAGCCAGATTGAGCAATATCTAATACGCCTTTCTTGTCGCCTTTTAAGAAATTATCAAAGGTAGTCTTGCTTAAAGAAAGAGTTGCCTCTGTAGTATCTCCACCAATTTTTAAATTACCAGCCTTGGTGGCAGCAGTGCTATCTGATGAAGTGTTAGCAACTACTACACCATCGTTAAGAATTAACTTGCCAGCCTTTAAATTAAGAATAGCGCCAGAAGTGCCATTACCACCAATATTAATAGTGGAGCCAGAAACTAATTGTAATGTTTCCTCGTCTTTATTTTTTGTGGACGGCACATCAGCTAACTCAACAGTGGCTGTTTTTCCTTCTTTAACTGATAAGGTTACTTTAACATTGGAACCATAATTTTTGATAGTTGAATTATCTTCAACGGAGATGGTTGCACCAGATGCATTAGAGATATCACCTTCCCAAGTAGCCTTGGTTAAATTAACTTTAGCACCATCAGCTAAGGTATAGACAGTATCACCGCTACCAAACTTTAAGTTATCATCAGCAGCAGTAATGGTTAAAACACCACTCTTGCCTAGAGCTACACTATTGACTCCAACAGTTGTTTCCTTGCCTGTAGTGTTTGCTACAGTCAGGGTACCTTCTTGGATATCAAATGCATGGATATTTAAAGTGGTGCCAGAATCGGCAGAACCATCACCAACAGCTAATGCAGATCCAGTAGTAGCTAACTTGATGGTACCTCTTTCTGCAGTTAAAGAAACAGCATTATCAGTACCTTGAACCTTATTGTTAGCCCCAGTTAGAGATAGGATAAAGCCATCTGCTTTAGTATTGTTGGCTGTTACAGCAGCAGATGCGCCAGTTACTGAAAGAGTTCCAGTTAAGTCTTGGCCATTTAATGCTTCCCAAGTAGTTTTACTGTTTACAGTCTCAGCAGCCTGAGCTTGGCCTACGGCTAAGCCCATGGTTACGACAGCGGCGGTGGCTAAGCCTTTGAAGTATGCATTCTGGAAGATTGCACGGTATTGGGCCATTAAGAACTTAATGGCGTTATTTGTTTGCTTCATTTGTATTTAAAAAAATGAAAGATAATGTGTTTGTTTTGTCTTAGCGCTTTAAATTGCAGTTTATGGCCATAGCAAAAGAGCACGCTTAGTACTGAGCATGATAGTTTTTACTAGAAATTGGGAGGCTATAAGCTTGTGATATGATGTAAGAGTTAACTTCAGTTAATAAAGTCTTACAAGATAGGGGCAAGATAAAGAGCGATAAGGCTAAACGCCTTAAATGATTTTGTACAAGTAAAATGATTAACTTGTAGCTAAGAGGTAAAAGTAGCAAAGACCTTATAATGATAAGCACGCTAAAGCTTATATTAGTTCAAGTCTATTTTCTATTTAATGCTACTAGTGCGGGAAAGATAAGACAAAACATAAGAAAGAGCTCGAAAAGACGAATGAGCCCATGGCGGGTGTTTTAAGACGATGCGTCTAGAATTTAGTCGAAAAAAAAAAAAAGCATAAATTGTGCCTATATTGTTGAAATCTAATAAAAAATTACCTTTTCCCGCAAAATATCTAATTTGGTAGTTTGTAATTGTTAGAAGTGTCTCATAGCTGAGCAAACTTAAAAGAAGAGAAAAGCCTAATTGGAAGCAAGTTTACGGTATGACAGTGTGATGTGAACTATCACAAAGAATAGATTTTAATTGATATTAATCAATTTGTATATTAAGAACATTTCCTAACAATAAGGTCTTGTTTATCAAATTTCCAATTTGCTGAGCGGGCGTTTTAAACTTTAAAAGTATTTTGCTAAAAGCCAAAAGGCAGTTCGCTTATTTTAATAAGCGTCCTGCCTTTTGTATTTTGGACTATCTCAAAAGAGGCTCTCAATCTAGCAGAGCTTGCCTTTCTGCTAAGTCTCAAGCCTCAATTTAAGTAGTTTCGTTAAATGCTCTATTTAAGCTTAGAACATGTAACGTGCATTGGCGTTTACACCAAACTCATCAGTGTTAGAGGAGCCAGTGTAGTTAACACCTAAGCCTAAACCAAAGTTGCCAGAGGTAGCTGATACACCAACAGCTGCACCATAGGTGAAGTTGTCCATGATCTCAGACTTAACAGTGGTAGATAAGTTGGAGAAGCCATTCCACTTAGCGGTAGCCTCAGCCTCGTCATCACCAAAGTTGCCAGTTAAGGTCAAGTCAAAGCTTGGCTTAACAGTCCAAGTATCAGTTACATACTCCTTAGCGATGGTTACACCAACTGGTACAGAGAAGATATTGAGGCTATCGCTATCATTCTGTGAGTAAGCAGTGGAGTAGTCATCCATATCAATCATAGAGTAACGTAAGCCAGCGTGTGGGGTTACGTCCATACCAGCAACAGATAACTTGTACTGACCAGTAATGCCTACAGAAAGGTTGGTAGAATCGATAGAGGCATTTACCTTACCTAAGTCGGTGTTGCCCTCAATATCGTTGTCTACAGCAGTGTAGGTAACGTCAGCTACTAAGGAGAAGGCATCCATGCTGTAGCCAGCATATAAGCCTAAGCCGTAGTAATCAAAGTCGTTAGATACGTTAGAACCTAAGCCCTGACCGTCTGCATCACCAGAACCTACATTGAACATACCACCAACCTTGAAGTTTGGAGCAACTTCAATGTCAGCACCTAAGGCTAAGCCATAAAGCTTAACATCAGCACCGTAGGACTTGTTGTCAGCAGCAAAGCCGTCAGACTCAGCGCTCTTGTAAACTGGAGTTACCCAGATTGCGCCGCCCTGACCGTTAGCAGCTGCGCTTACGCCACTTACACCAACACACATGCGAGCGGAAATAGCCTCGTAGGTCGAAGCACCAGCCTCAATAGCAGCCTGTGGTGCGCCACCAAATACAGCTAAACGTGCATTGGTTTCAGCATCGATAGCAGAGCCATTGTTGTAAACAATGTTGTCGATTAACTCGTTCTTTGGAGCGAAGTAAACTGCACCAGTCTTAGCATCAACCTGCTCGTTTGCTAACTTCTTCACTAACTCTGAATCAGGAGTGAACTCATTCTTGAACTCAGGATCAGTGTAGTACTTATCAGCATTCTTATAGAAGCCAGTAGCATCACCAT
Source organism: Anaerobiospirillum sp. NML120448 (assembly GCF_023050945.1). Classification (GTDB taxonomy): domain Bacteria; phylum Pseudomonadota; class Gammaproteobacteria; order Enterobacterales; family Succinivibrionaceae; genus Anaerobiospirillum. The sequence continues at coordinate 27,479 of NZ_JALKIM010000027.1, forward strand.
AAACAACATCTTGTTCAACATTTGGATCAGCCTTTACAGCCTCATAGTTCTTATGACCATAAGCAACAGACATTAAGGTGTCAGCAACAGGAGCGGAAATACCTGCTAAGTCGCCCTTCATCTTAGTGTCATTTACTGATAAAGCTAAAGTATCAGTGTTTAAGTCAGTAATATCCTGAGTGAACCAGCCATTGATGGTTTCTACACGTAATACTTTCTTTTGCTCTGCATTTACAGAAGCACTATCAAGAGTTAAGGCAGTACCATCAAATAACTTCTCGCCCTTAACCTTAGCAACAACATTAGAGCCAGTTAAGAGAACTTTGGCACCCTCACCAGCATAAACTGCTGAGTTGTTTTGTAAGGTAACAGGAGCCTTGGTACCCTCAAATGCCTGAGCATCAACAGCTAAAGCAGAGTTCTTACCTAAGTATAAAGCTTGAGTTGGAGCAGTGGCATTTTGGTAGTCAGTTAAAGACTTGGTGGAGTCAACAACTAGCTTATCATTAGCACCTAAAGTAATTGACTTGGCGGTGTAAGCTACAGCACCAATCTTATCCTTATCTAGAGCACCATTAGCCTTGAATAAAGGAGCTAACTCAGACTTAACAGCAGCTAAAGCAGCAGCCTTATCAGTGGTGTCTAAGCCAACAGCTAAAATAGAGTTCTGTAAAGCTACAGCAGTACCACCTAAAGAACCTGCATCAGTCTTGTCAGCTGCTGGTGCATTGGTTAAATCACCAGTTACCACTATAGAGCTTGCTACATTGTAGGATGGATCTACATATAAAGTACCACCAGCTAAAGTTAACTTGTCAGTTACTAAGTATGCAGAAGCACCATCTACTAAGGCTTCAGAAGGCTCAGTGCCAACAACTAACTGCTTGGTAGAAGCAAGTTTTACATCAGTAGCAAAAGTCTGGCCTTGAGTAATCTTAGCGTTATCTTGGAAGGTTGCTACGCCTAAAGTATTGCTCTTACCTGAAAGAGTTGCAGCCTTCTGGAAGGTTACATTGCCAAGAACATTGTTTTGACCAGCTAATTCAGTCTCACCAGCAAAGGTTGAAGTGCCAGCAACCTTTAAATCACCCTTAATTACGCTCTTAGTATCTTTATTTGAGGTGGTTAAGTTGGTGGTAATATCTAATGAAGTACCTTCTTGGGTATTAATAGAACCAACCTTTACACTCTCGTTAACCTTAACTTGAGCATCGCCATTTAAAGATAGAGAGGTCTCAGCACCTTTACCATCAATCTTAGCAATAGTGTTAGAGCCATCTGTTACGATGAGCTGAGTTACATTGTTAGCAGTACCATTAGTTAAAGTAATCTTGTTAGCAGTGCCGCCATTCTTTAAGTGTAAGAAGCCAGAGGCATTTACAGATAAGTCTACAGTAGTGCCTGACTGGTTGTTTGCAAAGCCCTTGGAACCATCATTTAAGGTTGCGCCTGCAATGGTAATATCTGATACAGAGCCCTCAGCCTGTAAGTTGCCAACAACACCAGTTACAGCATCACCTGGCTTAATGCCAGTAACCGTAGCCTTTTCTAAGTTGGCAATCACAACATTGTTAAGATCTTCAATCTTCTTGAGCTCTTCATGAGTAATGGTGTAAGAGCCATCTTCTTGTTGTACTACACCAGCATCAGTAATAACTGCCTTGCTTAAGTCGAGGTAGCCATTACCATCAGGGTTAGATACGAACTCTTTACGTAAAGCAGCAATTTGAGCGGTAGTAAACTCAGTGCCCTCAGCAAAAGCAAGCTTTAAGGTACCAAAGTTGTCTAACTTAACAGTGTTAGCAAAAGGATCCTTATTAGCTAAGCCATCAGCATACTTAATTGCTGTAGTATCGCCTGAGCCTTCAAAGCCAATGCCCTTAATTGCAGTCTCACCTAAAGTTAAGACTGCCTTGGTACCATCAACTGTAATGGTACCAGAAGCATTCTCTACACCATAGGTTAAATCGCCAGACTCAGCAGTACCTGACTCAAGACCAGTTAAGGTTAAGCTACCATATACATTTACGGTACCTTCAGCTTGATTGAACTTAGCAAAGGTTGCAGAGCTGTCTTTGTTAATGGTTACTGTTGAGTTAGCATCAACAATGGTCAAGCCGCCTTGGGTTGAAGTAAAGGAAGCTACAGACTTGCCATCCTTTAAGGTCTCACCACCTACAACAAAGTCACCACTTTGAGTAAGAGTTACATCCTTACCAGTCCAATTGCCGTTAGATACTAAGATTTGTCCATTATTGGCTGCTTTAGCATTTACATTTAAGTTAACATTGACATTGCCACCTTGAGAAAGAGCTACTTCATTCTCAATATCACCTAATTGCAATACAGAGCCTTGCTCTAAAACAATATTAGCTAACTTACCTGTTGAATCCACAGCACTATTTGCTAAGAATGTACCTGAGCCAATATTTGCTTCTGTAGTATCTGGCTTATCGGCAGTAAGCTTAAGTGTTTCGGCCTTTAAAGTACCAGTCTTGATATTTAATGCGGTACCATTAAGTCCAGTTACTGATAACTCATTGGCTTGTAAAGCGCCAGCCAAATCAATCTTGCCAGCAGCGCCAGTTCCTGTATTAGTAAGATTTGCAGATGAAATCTCAAAGTCACCATTAACCTTTAAAGTACCATCCTCTTTAACAAGAGTGGTTAACTTTGTGTTGTCTGCTGAAACAATCTTTTTAGCAATATCTTCTGAAAGAATGATAGTACCTTTCTTATCAACTTTCATTGATGAAGATTGGGCAGGGCCAATAACAAAGTTACCAGACTCAAGCTCAGATAAATCAAGAGTAGCTTGGAATAGGTTATTATTTGAACCGCCGCCTACAGTAATATCACCACTGGTTAATGTAAGCTTTGAACCAGCATTAAACTTTAAGCTAGCAGCAGTCTTATTGGTAGTATCGTCTAATCCAACTACTAAAGAGCCCTTTGCAGAGTCAGTACCTAAAGTTAAAGCAACGTCATTAGTCCAAGAGCCATTGTCAATCTTAAGTGACTTGTTATTTTCAACAGTTAAGGCGCTAGCTGCGTTAGCACCCTTGCTGATAGTGCCAGTATTAGCTAATAAAGCCTTGATCTTAGCGGCATCATCTAAATCAGCAAAGCCTTTTTTACCATTTACTTCAGCAATTGAATCAGTGCCTAAGTTCAAATCAGCCTTAAGAGTTGTCTTAGCATCAATTGTAAGTCCGCTATTGGCACTTAAAACTGCATTAGTAATAGCAACCTCTTGAGCATCAGCGGCAGTTACCTTTAGAGTGTTGCCAACAAGCTTACCAGCTGATGCTAAGTCTGCACCTAAAATAATCTCGTTAGCTTTTACAGCAGAGGTTCCATCTGTAAGTTTGATTTGATTAGCAGCTGTATCAGCAGTAGCAGCTAATTTCAAACCATCAGCAGCGGTTAAATCAAGAGTGGAAGCACCTAAATCAAGAGTAGAACTTGCAGCTACTTCAGTCTTAGCCTTGCTTGCTAAGGTTTTAGCACTGGCCAAATCAGTCTTTAAGGTAGAGCCACCGCTAATTAAGAATGCAGACTCATCACTGGTTTTGCCAATAGAAGCCTTCTCTGCACCTAAGTCAAGAGTTACAACACCAGAACCAGAAAGAGTTACCTTACCCTCAAGGTCTAATACACCGCCAGTAATATCAAACTTCTTAGCGCTGTTATCTGTTACTGCATCAGCAAAAGCAAAGTTTACAGAGTCACCAGACTTAACGCTAAGCTTACCGCCAGTCATAGAGCCATCAACTAAGTTGATGGTTAAGCCAGTCATATTAGTGCCATCGCCCTGAGTTTGAATTTCACCAGCGTTAATGGTTAAGGTATCAGCATTTAAAGTAATAGAGGATGCTCCAGCACCACCACTTTGGGCAGCCTTGATTAAAGCGCCAGCATTTAAAGTAATGTCGGTGTTATTGGTGCGAGTAGCTGTAATTGTTTTACCTGCAACAGATTTATCATCAAGGTCTAATACAGCCTTGCCTTCAGCTAACTCTGCTTTACCAATTGTTATAGTGTCAGCCTCAAGTTTACCGACTTTACCAGTATCTAAAGCTAATTTCAAAGTACCAGACTCTAAGGCAACTGCTTTTGCTTTAACAGTCATATTGCCTTTGGTATCAGTACCTGCAATAGTTAAACCATTTGCAACATCGCCAGTAGCAATGGTTAAATTCTGAATGGTTAAAGATTTATCGGCAGATGCATTTGAACCTAGATTAATTTTATTTTCGGCTAATTTACCGCCACTAATAACTACATTGGCATTTAAGGTTAAGTCTGCGTCTGTAGCTTCAATAGTAATATTCTTCCACTTATTATCGGCACCTGTTTCTGAGCCACCTGTGATTTCAACAGTTCCAGTTAAACCAGCAAGCTCGTCAGCCTCTAAAGCAGTGTTAGTGGATCCAGCCTGAGCTTGACCTGCAGCTAAGCCCATGGTTACGACGGCGGCGGTAGCTAAGCCTTTAAAATATGCATTCTGGAAGATTGCACGGTATTGAGCCATTAAGAACTTAATGGCATTGTTAGTTTGCTTCATTTGTAATAGTAAATGAAAAATGTGTGGGATGTTTTGTCTTGGCAGCTTTAGCTTGGTCTAGTTGAGGTCGCAGTAAAGCCTTGCTTTGTACTGAGCGGGCGTTTAAATTTACTGATAAAAATGACCTTCAAGCATTAGGTGTAATTTGGAACTTTCAATAAGAATATGAAGTTCTTTACAATACCAAAAAGCTAAAGTGCAAATAGGCTAAAAGCCTAAGTTTAAGGTTGTACAAGCAATCGTTGATTAGCTTGTAGCTAAGAGGTAAAAGTAGTAAAGACCGTAATTAAACTAGCACGCTAAAGCTAATTTAGTATGGTCACAATCTCTATTGTTGGAAGGTACCAACTTAAAAGAGACACTACTAGTGCGGGATGTAAGACAAAACAAATACGTAGAGCTCAATAACGTGAAAAGAGCTCTGGAATGGTGTTTTTAAGCGGTGTATCTAAAAACTAGTCGAAAAAAAAAAAAAAAAAGCATAATCTATGCCTATTCTATCGGTTCTTTAAAATTAGATGAAATAAACCTTATGGCGATAAGTTAATAATGCTTTTAGTGTGTGGTTTCAATGTTAATGGAAAATTTTAAAAGCAGTGATTAATTTCGCGTGAAAGAGAGCAATGGTATGCAAAAGGTATGATTTTACAGCCGAGCAACAAGCTCAAAATATGCGTGGGTAGTTTGTTTGCAACATTAATTAAGTTAAGTTAAGTTAAGTTAAGTTAAGTTAAGCTAAGGATTATGCTTTCAATAACATTCACTCTGCAAAAGAACTAATACTGCGATTTCCCGCAAATTCGAAATATCTCTATGCAAGATCAAGTGCTCAGTGTTCTTGTCAAATTCTAGAGCAAAAAGCCAAAAAGGCAGGATGCTTATTTTAATAAGCATCCTGCCTTTTGTATTTTGGCCTACCTCAAAAGAGGCTCTCAACCTAACAGAGCTTGCCTTTCTGCTAAGTCTCAAGCCTCAATTTAAGTAGTTTTAGTTAAATGTTCTATTTAAGCTTAGAACATGTAACGTGCATTGGCGTTTACACCAAACTCATCAGTGTTAGAGGAGCCAGTGTAGTTGAGGCCTAAGCCTAAACCAAAGTTGCCAGTCTTAGCAGCGATGCCAACAGCTGCACCATAGGTGAAGTTGTCAACAAACTCAGCCTTGGTAGATACGTCCCAGTTGCTTACACCAGTCCAGGATACAGTGCCATCAACAGTGTCGTCACCGAAGTTGCCAGTTAAGGTCAAGTCAAAGCTTGGCTTAACAGTCCAAGTGTCAGTTACATACTCCTTGGAGATGGTTACACCAACAGGGATGGAGAATACATTAGCAGAGCTTGCATTGTATTGACCAACCTCACCAAAATCAGCTGAATCAATGGTGTAGTCATCCATGTCGATGCGAGTGAAACGCAAGCCAGCATGTGGAGTTACGTCCATCTCAGCAACCTTTAAGGCGTACTGACCAGTTACACCAACGCTTAAGGCAGTGGTATCAAAGGAGGTAGAGGTCTTGCCAGCAGCGGTGTTAGCCTCAACATCAGAATCAATAGTGGTGTAAGAAACATCACCAACGATTGAGAAGTTGTCGATAGCATAGCCTGCGTAGATAGAACCACCGAAGTAGTCAAAGTCATTAGATACTACAGAGGCAGCACCCTGACCATCAGCATCACCAGAACCTACATTGAACATAGCACCAACACGTACGCCGTTAGCTAAGGTTACATCACCACCTAAGGCTACGCCGTATAAGGTAATGTCAGAACCGTAGCCTAAGCCGTCAGCGTCGAAGCCATCAGACTCGTGGCTCTTGTAAACTGGGGTTACCCATAAGCCAGAACCTTGACCATTGTTAGCAATAGTCATAGTACCAGCCTGCTGGCCCATACCGAAGCGACCTGCAACAGCGTCATAAGTGGTAGAGGTAGCAACTAAAGCAGTCTCAGCAGCACCACCAAAATCACCCATACGTGCAGCTTGATCAGCGGCAGCACCATTGGTATTACGTACAACCTTCTCTAAGAACTGGTTGTTAGCATAGCGATAAGCAACCTTCTTGTCCTGACCGTCAACCTTTTCAGTAACAATTACAAAGTCCTTAGCAGTAGTACCCTCTGGTAACTTAGAGGTATCAATAGTGCCATCTTCTTTAAGAACATCAGCCTTGCCTGCAACTAAGTACTCTGCCTTATTAGGATCTACTTGAGCGCCATCACGTGGATACATCTCCTCCCAGTTCTTGGTAAGAGTGGTGTAGCCTAATAAGAAGTCACGCATTGGAGCAGAAGCTGCGGTAAAGGCACTATCAACCTTAGTGGTATCAAGAGTTAAGGTGTCCTTAGAAACTTCCTTGCCTGCCTCAAGAGTAAAGTACATTAAGCCGTTTACAGTCTCAACACGAATGCTATTAGTGTCATCACCTAAGATCTTAACGCCAGTATTAGTCGTGCCAGCATCAGTAAATACAGTGACTTCACGAGAGCCGTTTAAGAATGAACTGCCATCAAGAACAATCTTGGCACCTTCCTCGGCATAAACAGCTGCATCATCGCTTAAGAACTTGATTGCACCACCAGAAACATTGGCACCATCACCTAATACTAATGCAGAGTTTTTACCTAAGTATAAGTCAGCTTCTTGTGGGGTATTAGGAGTGCCGCTGTATGTATATTTCTTGGTGTACTTATCAGCTAAATTAGTGCCAGTCTTAAATGCAGTCTTAGCATTGGCATTAGAGTCAATGATAATCTTCTTGCCATCATTAACTGTCTGCTGAGAGTTAACATAAAGAACTGAGCCTAACTGATCTTTCTCATTGCTTAATGAGCCATTTGTGTTTTGAATGCTCTTTAAGTAAGAACGAGCTGAGTCTAAGTTAATCTCACCGTTTTCTTTAATACCAACTAATAAAGCAGCATTTTGACCAACTACAACATTGCCGTTAACAATACTATCAGCACCAGCAGTATTGCTTTGATCAGTGAAAGAGCCAATTTCAGCAACAGCAGTTTTCTTAGAGTAGTCAGGATCTAAGAATAATACACCACCATTAAGGTTTACATGCTTAGCTGATAAGAAACCAGTTGAGTTTTGCTCATCAGCGTGATCTGGGTGGTATTCACCTACAGAAATAAGCCTACCAGATTCACCAAGTAATAAGCCTTGAACATTAACGTTAGCATTGTCTAAGATTGCTAAATCTTCATTGAAGGTAGCCTTGCCTACAAAAGTGGTTGCGCCGTTGGCAAATTCTACATCCTTGGAAGCGGTGAATGTGCCATTAAAGTTGTTGTTACCTGCAAAGTTTACTGGACCTGTTAAGGTTGTATTACCATTAACCTCTAAGTCGCCTGAAATGTTTGAGGTATTTGCACTTGTTAACTCAAAGGTCTTATTAACTACGAGCTTAGAGCCAGCAGCAGAGTCAATAGTGCCTAACTTAACTTTACCATCAACCTGGGTAACACCGCTCTTAATGTTAAGCTTACCAGTAGTATCGGTGCTGGTTAGGTCTTTAAGAACCTTAGTTTGTCCCTTAGCACCATCAATGGTTAAGGTAGAGTTAGCGCCAATCTTAGCATGGTCAACAATACCGCCATTAGCTAAAGTAAAGTTGGTTTTGTCTTCTAAGGTAACACCTAAAACTACACCACCACTGCCAAGAGCAAAGTACTTGTCAGTAGAACCTGCTTCCTTAGCAACTGCATTGTAAAGACCACCACCCTTAGTGAAGGTTACAGACTCACCTTCGTTAGTGATAAGATCAGTTACTACAGAACCGAAGTGACCAGCTAATTTATCAGTGGTTTCAACCTTGGTTAATTTCTTATCAACTAAGTTTTGATCAATATAAGTTGGTAAGTAGTTAGCAAAGCCGTCAGCATTGTCTTTCCAAGCTACAGTATCACCAGTAGTGTCAATGCCTGAAATTGTTACATTGTCGCTTAAGGTTACAGTACCACTTGGAGCTGTGCCGCCGAATAACTTCTTAGTTAAAGTATCTAAACCAGTCTGATTGATCTTCTTTTCGCCATCAGCAAAAATCAAATCTACGTTAGAGCCAGAAGCAGAAGTAATAGCACCGTCTACAAATTTGCTAAGATCTGATGCAAAGGTAAGAGCGCCATCTTTGTCTAAGGTCATACCAGCTGTAGCAGCGCCTGAAAGGGTAAGGTTTGCACCATCATTAAGAACAATAGAGCCAGCTGCTAAAGTAACACCATAGGTATCGTCAGCAGTACCAAGTTTGTTATCAGCACCCTTGTCTTGCTTACCAAGGATAGTTACGTCGCCACTAACTGTAATTGCAGAGACTTTAGCATCAATAGCGTTGGCAACTAAGGAAGAGCCCTTAGCTACAGATACGCCAGCAGTAGCGGTAAGTAGACCATTAACCTTTAAACCAGCATGGATTTGGTTGCCATCAGCATCTAAAGTGGTGTTATTACCAATAGTTAAAGCTGTAGCAGTAACATCCTTTTCTGCAATCCAATCACCAGCAACTACAGAAACGCTACCAGCGGAAATTTTGAGGTTTTGGTTAATGCTGCCGCCAGAAGATAAAGGTGAGGAGATTCTATTTTCAGTCTTTACATCACCTAGCTTCAATACGGAATTTGCAGTTGAAAGATTAACTTCTTTATCAGAGCTTAAGCCTTTTAATACAGTGTATTTGCCAGCGCCTAGCTTGATATCAGTAGCGCTAGATGAGCTGCTTTGCTTTAACTCTAAAGTACCAGCTTGAATCTTGCCATGCTCGCCGATATCTAGAGCGTCAGTATTAAAGTCCTTTAAAGTTAAAGTATCAGTTACTTCTAACTTACCTGAGTCAGTGCTTTGGTTATCAAACTGAATAACACCATTAGTGCCAGGTACACCACTTGAGTTATTGCCAGATTTTAAGGTAGCAGCAGCAATTTCTAAAGAGTTAACCTTTAAAACACCATTGCTATCGAGAAGGATAGAAGCTACTTTATTACCTTCAGTACCAGTTACTTTACCTACGAAGGAAGCAACATGCTCACCCTTCATAATTAAGGTACCAGAGTTGGTTACTGAGAGAGCAATATCGGCCTCAGTACCAGCTTTGCTTGTGGCTACATTATTAGCACCAGAAATATCTAATTCTGCATTGGCACCATCAACTGAAAGTGTATTACCAGCTTTGTTTGCAATAGTGATATCGCCACCATCAATGGTCAACTTAGAGTCAAGCATCTTAGCAGTAGTAGCTTGATTAGATACTGCACTAGTAAGTTTGATAGAACCATCATTAATGGTAACATCGCCAGTGAATAAATAGTTACCAGCAGCAACAGTTAAGCCGCCGCCACTAACATTAATGGCCTTGCTAGTAATAGAGCCATTGTCAGATACTAAAATAGTCTTACCATCAGTATCTTGTGCTTCAGATGTTGCTTGTAAGGTAACTTTATCTTGGAGCTTAAATGCAGACTTACCATTCTGAGCAATTAACTCTAAGTTCTTGGTCTTTAATGCTGCACCAGCCTTAACTTCGGCACCAGTGCTGCCTAATGTTAAAGTTTCCTTAGCTTCAAAAGTAAGATTAGCTGCGCCAGTTACAGTTTTGTCCACGGTAATGTTGTTGGCTTCAAGAGTAGAATTTCCTGCAGCAGTTGCACTGATTTTACCAGCGGCAGCGGCATCAGATGCAAATGTGTAATCAGCTAAGTTAATATCACCATTTACAACAACAGTGCCTGATTTGCCTAGATCTAAAGCACCTTTTTTAGCATTTTCTACACCAGTGCCAGAGTTTAAGAACTTATCAAGTGTATCCTTGCTAATAGCTAACTTAGCAACATTAGTTCCTGAACCTACAGTAACTACAGCTTTACCATTACCCTGACCAGCACCTTGTAAAACTACGCTATTACCAAGGTTTACGTTACCCTTATCAATAGTAAGAGTTGTATCATTAGCCTCTGCGGTAAGAGTGATAGTTCCGCTGGTAATATTTAAAGTATCTTCTTTATCAGTAGTTTTCTTTATATCATCAGCAAGAGAAATAGTAGCAGAACCAGAGTTGCCAACATTAATGTCAAGCTTTTCAGCAGTACCAAAAGTGGAAATTGTACCGAACTTTTTAGCAGTAACATCTAAGACACCACCAGTACTTACAAGTTCACCTTGTAAAATTGCTTTAGATGCTGCGCCACCATCAAAGGTAACAGTACCACCACTTGATAAATTAATTTGAGAAGCTGCTTTAGCTTCAGCGGCAGCTCTACCTAAAGTTGCGACTTCAGCGCCAGTTGCAGCAGTAAGAGAAATCTTTGCATCTTTACCCTTAACAGAAATGGTATTAGCTTCAACGGTTGCAGCGGAAGCTGTAGTTCCAGCAGCTCCTGCAATATCTAATAAACCAGACTGTACGTCAATCTGATTAATCTTTACAGTTAAAGCAGCTCCATCGGCAGCTGCAAGACTAATGCCATCAGTTGCTTTTCCAGTTTGTACAGTTAAAGAACCACTACCTGATAAAGATAGAGCACCACCATCAGCCCTAATAGAGTGAGCAGTAGAGTTATTTATACCAGTAACTTTTACATCAGCCTTCCAATCCTTAGTGTCCTTACCTGTGATTGCAACCTGATCTGTGTCTGTAAATTGTAGTTCACCTTGATTGGCTAAGTCTGTTAGAGTAGGAGCTGTAGCCTGAGCCTGACCAGCAGCTAAACCCATAGTTACGACAGCAGCGGTGGCTAAGCCTTTAAAATATGCATTCTGGAAGATTGCACGGTATTGAGCCATTAAGAACTTAATGGCGTTATTTGTTTGCTTCATTTGTATTTAATAAAATGAAAGATAATGTGATTGTTTTGTCTTAGCGCTTTAAATTGCAGATTACGGCCATAGCAAAAGAGCATGCTTAGTACTGAGCATGATAGTTTTTACTATAAATAGAGAGGCTATAAGCTTGTGATATGATGTAAGAGTTAACTTAAGAGAATAAGGTCTTACAAAATAGGTTGGCAAATTAAAGGGCGATAAGGATAAGGCTGACAGCCTTATATGATTTTGTACAAGTAAAAGTGATTAACTTGTAGCTAAGAGGTAAAAGTAGTTAAGACCTTGTAATGATAAGCACGCTAAAGCTTATATTTTGCTAAAGTCTATTTGATACTACTAGTGCGGGAAAGATAAGACAAAACACAAGAAAGAGCTCTATAAGACGTGAATGAGCCCATGGCGGGTGTTTTAAGACGATGCGTCTAGAATTTAGTCGAAAAAAAAAAAAGCATAAATTGTGCCTATATTGTTCGAATCAAATAAAAATCAGTCATAATTGATAAAACACTGTGGAGTAGCCTATTGCAGTGAGATAAAAACAGAGATCATTAGCAAAATTTAAGGGTAGCAACAGGTGCGATTTTGGGCCAATAACAGATAAGCTATATATTTTATAGCGGTAATGCTATCTCTGTGAGTAGCTTTAAGTAATGCAATAAGCATGGCCAAAATAAGCCATTAAAACAGCTTATTTATCGGATTTAAATTAAATTGTTTGTAGCTTATGACTTATTAAAGTTAATGTATCGTTCCTTCCTGCTTTTCACCTTGTAAGAAAACGGCTATCAGTATTGCTTACATGGAAGCAACTAGTCACTTTAGGCTTAAGGATGAGCAAGTTCTTATTTGGCCTCATGTCTCCTAATTTCTGATATTTATCAGCCATAATCATATAGATTGAGCGGGCGATTTAACTTTTAAAGGTTTTGCGTACAAGCCAAAAAGGCAGTTCGCTTATTTTAATAAGCGTCCTGCCTTTTGTATTTTGGACTACCTAAAAAGAGGCTCTCAACCTAACAGAGCTTGCCTTTCTGCCAAGTCTCAAGCCTCAATTTAAGTAGTTTTAGTTAAATGTTCTATTTAAGCTTAGAACATGTAACGTGCATTGGCGTTTACACCAAACTCATCAGTGTTAGAGGAGCCAGTGTAGTTAACACCTAAGCCTAAACCAAAGTTGCCAGTAGTAGCTGATACGCCAACAGCTGCACCGTAGGTGAAGTTGTCCATGATCTCAGACTTAACATTGGTAGATAAGTTAGAGAAGGTAGCCCACTGAGCATTGCCCTCAAACTCGTCATCACCAAAGTTGCCAGTTAAGGTCAAGTCAAAGCTTGGCTTAACAGTCCAAGTATCAGTTACGTATTCCTTAGCGATGGTTACACCAACAGGTACGGAGAAGATGTTTAAGCTATCGCTAGAAGATTGAGCATACTCAGTTGCATAGTCATCAATATCAAGCTTGGAGAAGCGAACACCAGCGTGTGGAGTTACGTCCATACCAGCAACAGATAACTTGTACTGACCAGTTACACCAACAGATAAGTTAGTAGAATCGATAGAGGTAGTTACCTTACCTAAGTCAGTATTGCCCTCAATATCGTTGTCTACAGCAGTGTAGGTAACGTCAGCAACTAAGGAGAAGGCATCCATGCTGTAGCCAGCATATAAGCCTAAGCCATAGTAATCAAAGTCGTTAGATACGTTAGAACCTAAGCCCTGACCGTCTGCATCACCAGAACCTACGTTGAACATACCACCAACCTTGAAGTTTGGAGCAACTTCAATGTCAGCACCTAAAGCTAAGCCGTATAAGGTTACGTCTGCGCCGTAGGACTTGTTGTCAGCAGCAAAGCCATCAGACTCAGCGCTCTTGTAAACTGGAGTTACCCAGATTGCGCCGCCCTGACCGTTAGCAGCTGCGCTCACGCCGCTTACACCAACACCCATGCGAGCAGAGATAGCTTCGTAGGTAGAAGCACCAGCCTCAATAGCTGCCTGTGGAGCACCACCAAATACAGCTAAACGAGCTACAGTCTCAGCGTCTACTGCATTGCCGCCATTGACAAGGATATTGCTGAGAAGCTTGTTGTCATACTTGAAGTAAGCAACTTGCTGACCATCAATAGTCTCAGCAACTAAACGATCCTTGTTTGGATCAGTTGAAGCAACCTCCTGGGTCTTGTCTTTATCAGTGTAGAACTTGGTACCATTAGTGTAGTAACCAGCAGCTTGGATACCTAAGATCTTGTCAGCAGGAGTCTCAGCAGTGTAGTCGTTGTACTCAGAACCTAAGGCAATTAAGGTAGTCTTAACTGGCTCAGATACTACAGAGAACTGTTGCTCTGCAAGAGTCTGACTGAAGTCAAGCTTGATGTTATCAACACCTAAGTCCTCGCCCTTATTGTAGGTCTTAGAATATAAGCCATTTAAGGTCTGAACAGTTAAGGAGTCAGCACCGTCTAACAATACCTTATTAGTGCTATTGTCAAATAAGTTAATCTGACCATTTACATCAGCTAAGCTACCAGTAATGAAGAGCTTGGAATTATCTTTGTCCTCAGCAAATACAGTTGCATTACCGCCCTTGTTGTCAAAGGTAATAGCAGCCTTGCCAGCCTCGTTTAAGGCGGTAACATCAATTGCTAAAGCAGCATTAGTACCGATATAAATATCACCCTTTGCATACTCAGCAGCCTTCTTGTTATAGAAGTTGTCAGCCTTAGCATCAGAGGTGGTTGCTGGATCAACAACAATCTTAGAGGTTGCACCTAATGTAACTTGATCTGCTACATAAGCAATAGCGCCTACGCCTTTAGCCTGCTTAGCTGGATCTTGTAAAGAACCAGTAGTAGGGTCGATAAACTGAGCGAAGATTTCCTTAACCTTGGCCTCGTCCTTATTACCTACAGAAGCAATACCGTTTTGTAAGGCATATAAGTTACCATTTACAGAGCCAGCATCAGCTGCTTTGTCATTGTTACCAAACTTGGTAACACCAGCAAATGAGCTCTTAGAACCAAAGTCTGGATCAACAACTAAGGTACCACCATTTAAATCTAAACGATTTACGGATAAGGAACCAGTTGCGCCCTCAATGCCTTCCTTAGCATTAGAAACTTGACCTACATTGATAGTCTTAGTGCCATCAAGTTTAAGTGCGCCTTGAACATCTACTACACCACCAAAAACGCCTAAATCAGTTACATTAGCATTCTTAGTAAAAGTAGTCTTGCCACCAGTGAACTCAACATCGTCCTTAGCAGTGAAGAGGTCACCAAATTGGTTGTTACCGCTAAACTCAGCTGAGCCTGATACAGTGGTCTTGCCAGTAATATTTAAGTCACCAGCGATCTTAGAGTTACCAGTAGACTTTAACTCTAACTTGTTAGCAGCTAAGCTAGAACCAGCCTTAGAGTTTAATGAACCAACAACTACACCGTCGTCATGGGTTACCTTTAGAGCGCCAGACTCTAAGGAAACAACACCTGAATCACCAGTAACCTTAGTTAAAGTAGTTTCGCCGTTCTTGCCGTCTACAACAAGCTTAGAACCAGTACCTAAAGTTACTTTATCAGCAATACCGCCATTCTTTAAGGTTAAGTTGGTCTTTGCTTCTACATTGAAACCAAGAGCGCCAAGAACCTTGCCCTCATTGCCATTCTTATCAACTTGAGCAGCAAAATAGCCATCGTTGCCAGTGGCATTACCTAAGGTTAAGTTCTCATCAGTCTTGATTTGTGAACCAGCCTTCATCTCAGTAGAGGTTAAGGAGCCAAAAGTACCACGAACAGTATCGGTAGACTTGATGCCAGTTACCTCAGCATTCTCTAACTTGCTGGTGGTAACATCACTAATGATGTCTTTCTTGGCCTCAACGTCCTTCCAGGCAATTTCATTGGTCTCTTTATCAACTTTAAGGCCTTCAAGATCAGCACCACCTAAGTTTAAAGTACCCTTTAAGCGGTCGGTATCTTGAGTCTTACCAAATAACTGCTTACGTAGCTCAACAACCGCAGCATCAGAAATTACACCATAATCAGCAGCAAAATTGAGCTTAACAGTAGAGCCAGTAGCTGATTCGATAGAACCAGCCTCATAACCCTTTAAGGTTACAGTGCCACCAGAGATATTAATAGCAGTTAGAGCATCCTTATCAATGGTTAATTGGCCACCTGCCTGCATAACAATAGTGCCAGCCTTAATATCGAGGCCATAGGTGTCGTCGTCATGGTTATCAGGAGTGTTCTTGTTATCTAACTTACCATTTAAGGTCATGTCGCCACTAACATTGATCTTAGCGCCAGCAACAGAGGTTAATTCAGCAACAGTAAGTTCTTGATCCTGAGTTGAGCCCTCAATGTTTTGGTAAACATTAACGGTATCGCCAGTAGAGCCAAGAGCTAACTTCTTAACATTTAAGCCCCACTTGTGGTCAACATCTTGTAGCTCAATAGCTGAAATAGTGGCTGCACCAATATCAATATTAGCGTTCTTGGTTGCAATAGACTGAGCATCCCAAGTGCCATACTCAATGTCTAATTGTGAGCGATTAGCATTATCTTGGCCAGCTAAAGATAGGTCAACATTAATAGCACCTTGGTCAGCAGTGTGATTGGTCTTAGATACAATTTCACCTAAGGTTAAGGTAGCCTTGCTAGTAGTATCTTTACCAATAACAAGCTTAGCGCTGGTATCTTCAGACTGGATAGTATTGCCTACTGCTAAATTACCAGTATTAACAACAAAATTACCACTAGCTGTTTGGGTGTTCTCGATAGTTAAAGTATCAGCAATTGCTAAATTACCAGAAGCACCAATACCTAATCCAGCAGCAGCTGTCTCAGTAAGAGTCATGCTCTTAGCCTTGATGGTACCGCCATCAGTGCCATGGAAATCAATCTTTTGAGTAGTAGCAGTGCCTGTTGCAGTGAATGCATCTGCATTTAGTTTGAGAGTACCATCGCCTAAATTGATGACACCACCACTAAGTGCAAAACCAGCTGTCTTGGTTTGATTTTTTGCCCAATCTTCAGCACTATTAGATAAGAGCTTGTTAAAATTATCAACGGAAATATCTAACTGACCGTGTTTTTTAACATTAATAGTTGTTAGATTATTAGCATTACCAGTTAAATCAAACTCAGTATTAGTGAGGTCTAAGGTTGCACCCTTATTCTCAGCACCTTCTACTGTAATAGTATTAGCAGCATTGGTGTTATCAATAGTTAACTTAGAAATGGATAAGTTGGAACTTGCTAAAGATGCAGTGCTACCTACAGATAAAGAGCCCTTATCTAACTTAATACCATTTGCAGAGTAATTACCGCCATCTACTGCAAAAGTGGCACTAGTGCCAGATACAGTAACATCACCAGAGATGTTACCCTTCTGTGCAGTTGCGTGAGTACCAGTACCTGAAACATTAGATAAAGTTAATGAGTCCTGTAATGCAAATGGAGTATTTGCTGCACTTTCTACAAAGGTAACATTCTTAGCTTGAAGCTTTGCACCAATAGCCTGGGTAAAACCAGCTTTACCTAAGGTCATATTATTAGCAGAAAGAGTTAGCTTTGTGGCAAGATTAGAGCCATTGCCTGCTTGTGCTGCAATTTCAAAATTATCAGCGTGAACAATACTATTGGTTCCAGATACAACTACAACACCTGTAGCTTTATCTGTTCCAGCACCACTAGCAATTTTAAGAGTTAATGCTTCATCAGCAATAGCGGTAGAATTACCTAAAACAACTTTCTTGCCTTCTAAAACAAGCTTTGCGTCCTGCTTTAAAACAACGTCAGCCTTTGGGCCAGTAGTTAAGTACTTACCGATTACATCAGCATCAGAGCGTAATTCTGAGTACTTCTCTGGAGAGTCAGCAGAGGCAACACCTTGAATAGTTAGGTAAGAGCCAGAAGTTTCAGCTCCAGATGTTTTTAAATCAACATTAGCATCAAGAATAACTAAAGAGCCAAGAGCAGCTGAACCACTATCAATCTTTAAGGTTGATGGAGTAGAAGCATGTGAAGCTAAGTCAATTACTGATCCAGAAGCAAAGTGCATAACACCACGCTTTTTAGCTGTATCATCGCCTACTAAAGCAATAGTGCCAGTCTTTTCTGCATCAACAGTGATGTTTTGCTTTTGAGCGGTACCAGTAGAGCCTTCTACATAGTTAGGAATAGTCCAAGTGTTAGCACCATCACCAGAGAAGTGGATAGTACCACCAGTACCAACTAACTGCTTACCAATAACTGAGCCAGAGGCTTGGAACTCAATGGTGCCGCCAGAGCCAAGCTCGATAGTGGTTTTATCGGCTGTACCAACAGTGACACTTGTGTCACTACCTGAAACAACTAATTTACCGCCATTGCCTAAGCCTAACTTCTCAGAGAGGCTTACGGTAGTTGCTTTAGTAGCTGTATTTGTAACAGTTACAGTGCCTTTTTGAATATCTAAAGCCTTGATATCTAAGGTAGTTGCAGCGCCATCAGAATTCTTACCAATAGTTAAAGCAGCTGAAGCGTCTGCAAGCTTAAGAGTACCTTGTTTTGAGGTAAGAGAAACAGCGTTACTTCCACTTCCAGCAATAGAGTTAGTGCCACCAGTTAAAGCTAAGGTGAAGCCATCTGGTTTAGTGTTGTTTGCTGTTACACCACTGGTTGATACATCAATGATAACAGTACCAGTTAAATCATTACCTTGTAACTTTTCCCAAGAAGCTTGATTTGTTACGGTCTCAGCAGCCTGAGCCTGGCCAGCGGCTAAGCCCATAGTAACTACAGCTGCGGTAGCTAAGCCTTTGAAATATGCATTCTGGAAGATTGCACGGTATTGAGCCATTAAGAACTTAATGGCATTGTTAGTTTGCTTCATTTGTAATATGAAATGAAAAATGTGTGGGATGTTTTGTCTTGGCAGCTTTAGCTTAATCTGGTTGATGTCGCAGTAAGCTCTCGCCTTGTACTGAGAGGGCGTTTAAATTTACTGATAAAAATGACGTTCAAGCATTAGGTATAATGTGGAATTTGTCGATGACTAAGTCATTCCTTACATATATACACAAAAGCTAAAGTGCTAATAGGCTCGAAGCCTAAATTTAAGGTTGTACAAGCAGTCTATGATGAGCTTGTAGCTAAGAGGTAAAAGTAGTAAAGACTTGCTTTTAAACTAGCACGCTAAAGCTAATTTAAAAGGGTCACATTCTCTATTGTTGGAAGGTACCAACTTAAAAGAGACACTACTAGTGCGGGACGTAAGACAAAACAAATACGTAGAGCTCAATAACGTGAAAAGAGCTCTGTAATGGTGTTTTTAAACGGTGTATCTAAAAATTAGTCGAAAAAAAAAAAAAGCATAATCTATGCCTATTCTATCGGTTCTTTAAAATTAGATGAAATAAACCTTATGGCGATAAGTTATAGTAAACGACATAAATAATTAGGTAATAAATAAGCTTAGTACTACATTCATGTTAAAATAGTTTTAGGTATAGCTCAATATAGTCTCTTAACATGAAAGTACGTAAATTTAAAACTGATATTG
>NZ_JALKIM010000028.1 GCF_023050945.1 Anaerobiospirillum sp. NML120448
CAAATCATACACAATCAAGTTCTGTCGCCATATATATTTCATAATGTCAATATTTTTTAGAAAAAAATAATTTTTACTAATTGGCACGATTTTTGTCAACTAATCCCACAAGATTTTCAATTGATCCTTCAATTGGCTCTAAAGGAAAGTTGTAGTTATCCTCATATTTCAAAAATGAGTTAGGGAAAACATTTTGCAGAACGCCACTCCAAAGATGATCATCTACTCTTAGCAAGACAGGTACATACATCTTCTTTTTGCCCTCAACGAGAGCTTCGTTTAAAGCATCCATAATTGGCTGGCTGCTAGACATCGGTGGAAAGTATGTACATTCACAGTTGAGGAACTTTGTAAAAGCTTTGGCTAGAGGGGGCATGCTACCCGAATTTTTTGAGGACATTATCCAATCTCCTTGGTTGCTTTAAGCGGCACCTTAATGTGCATATTATTGGAATGTTCACCTAATTATTGAAAAAACAAGATGCATTAAACTGTTAATTAGCACTAACTCACTCGGCATAAACCATTGGATTTAGTAGCTTTGTGCCGCAATTTAGTTGTTCCAAAAATGAGATGAAACTTTCATTATACAGCATCCATTTTGAGTTTAGTCGATATGGTGTGTTCAGCTCATAGCATAGCTGTGCTGTCTTATAGCTTTGCCTTTAAGGATGGGCATTAGATATAGGTTTGTGGTTTGCCTGATGGTAAAAAGGATACTCAGCCTAATCCCACCAGAGGTACCAAAATGTTGACTTGCTTAGGGTATCAGCCAATTGGCCTATGCAATCAAAGTTTTGGTCGCAATCTGGGCAGAAGCCATATAGCTCTACTGCTGTTTTAACGGCATCTTCTGCATTTAGCGGTTGTTCTAATGTAAACTCCAGTTCGTCATGACTTAGAGCGGCTGGGGTTGCTCCATACTTTTCAAACCAGTACTTGCAAAGAGCCATTAAAACTTTAGTGTCTGGGCACTCATTCCAGTTGCCAAAAGGCAAATAAGCAAATACTTCATAAGGGTGCTTTACTGGTATTTTCGCAAGTATTACTTCCCTTGTTTCCTTTCCACTATAGTACATTAACGATGAAAAGGTATCAGCTTCATAGCCATCAGCTACCTTGCCAATTACCTCCTCATCCCACTCAACCTCATCTTCTGCTGCATCCTCCATACGAGAGGAAATCAGGTCTGCAAGCAACTCTTTTGGGTCAGGAAGGTTTTCTTTGAGCATAGCGGAGCGATAAGCTAAGACCTTTTCTTTATCAAAACCATAATTATCAGAGCCGTCATTATCAGGGTCTGAATTAAGTATCAAGCATTCCCATAAGGTTTCATCCACTACTACCAACATAGGAACATAGCCTTTAGCTTTAGCATCACTACAGGCGTTTTCATAAGCTTTGATTATAGGGCCATCCTCTTTCATTGGAGCAAAATACTCACAAGGACAGTCTAAATAGTCAATAAAAGCTTGGGCTAATGGGCTTATAGTATGTTGAGTATTCATGACATTCCCCTATCTTATTTGGCTAATGAACTATGGTGCTGCAATGTAAACAGCACAGCTGAGCGTAGCAGAGCACTGCGCTGCACTGCTACGAACTACATTGCGTAGCACTTAAGAGCATAGAATCACTGTGTAAAGCAGATTTTGTTTGTATAGGTAGCAGCGGAGTGCACCTATAATGTTGTTTTAAAGCCCCCACTACTCTGGGCTTTTTGGTGCTTATATCATAAATGTAAGCTCAAACTTTCACTGACAGGCTGATTGGCTGCCTGAGACATTCAGGTATCATGTTAGTGGTTTAATTATCAGCTTAAGCATAAGCTGGTTGAGCTCATAAGTGTTTAAGCGGCATTACTTTTAGAGTAGTGAAAGCCATTGATTATTGGTATTCTTGATACCTGATACTTGCTACTCGTTAAATGATATAGTCCTCTAGGTTTTCCTTATCGCTTAGATAAGTAATGAACTCGCTAAGGGATGAGGCTATTTTCATAAGGCCAGAGCGTAAAATTTCCTCTGGGCTTTCTTCCCAATCGCCGTAATTGTACTCATAGAAGGCATCTTTGCCATACTCCATGGCATCTCCCATCTCAAGAGCCATGTAATAATACTTTGATTCAATCACATACACTGAATATTCACCAGTGGCAGATGTCTTTCTGCGCTTTAAACAAAAGATGTTTCTTTCGTAAGGGTCGGTGCCTAAAGGAATGTAGCCTAATTGCACCAATAAGCGATACCTTGAACAATTCCTTAAATTAGCAGGATCTGAAATGCTGTTGAAGCCAAGGAAATGTCCCATACTATGATGGCAAGAAAGTAAGTATTGCTTATAAGGTGGAGGTAGCTTAATTTTGTTAACTTTCTCGATTTTGGCAAGAAATTCACTATCATAAGTACAAGGGATAAACTTCCAAAGCTCTTTGCCGTCTTTAACTTCGTTCATAGGCTTGTCTTTAGGATCGCCACTTCTATAAGTGAAATCATCGTCAAAGGTTTCAGCAAGGGTTTGATAAAGTTTTTCTAAGGCCTTTCGGTAATCAAAATTGGCATTCACAGATTTTTTAATGGGCATTGTATGTTCCTTCTTATACCAGATAGTTTCATGCTTACCACACTACTTTATAGTTAAGTTAGTGTCAAACCATTAATACTTAAGTTCTGATTCAACTCAATAAGTTTATGCCTTGGGGTTGCGCTTCTACTTTGTTTATATAGTTTGCAAACAAAAAGACACATACAAGCACATGGGCACTGTGGACAATCTTAAGGTAATTTAGGTACTTTTATCCAGCACTAATTAATGGCTCCGAGAGTTAACTATGTGCTTGGCTAAGGAATGATTACCTTTTTACCTTTTGGGGTTGCAACCATTTTTAGTTTCAAGATAAAACATAAGAGCTTGCCATTAAGTTATGCTGCTATATCAGCCCCATTGATTATGACTTTATAGCCTGTAAGCTGCTGTTTGGAGAATGCTGTGCAATATGGGGTTGTCTAGAGAGACTTATTAGCATAGTTGTGCTTGTGTTTGTGTTTGTGTTTGGCGGTATGCAATATGAAGGTTGATATCTTTGTAAATACAGATGGCCCTATTTTGTGTATTTAGTTAATAAGAAAATCTTAATATTGAAGTTGGTTGATAATACTTTTTGAGAAATTGCAAAAGATTTTTATCTAGTTTGTGATTTTGCTCAAATACCGCATTGCAATTAGCAAGCTGCATGTCTTAAAATTGTACGATCCACCATGATATTGATCTTTAGTTAAGATTGGTGCGTAATTCACTATCAATCTGCGTGTGGCATCAGATTGAATGAGTTAATCAAATAATCTTTATTAGTTGTTGAACAATGATCTTAAGGGAACCCCACCTTAAGAGTTAGGGCATCCTAAGGCTTTTTTATGATTTCCAAGACTAGAACAGAAAGACGAGCTTCCTTAATCTCACTCCCTTTAATGGTAAAGCCATGGCTTTTGGTTTTACCATCTCTAGTTCTCTTTCCTATTCATGATGCTCATGCCAATCATATGAACACTTCCAATCACTGGATCAAAGACTATCTTGACTTTGCACAGAATAAAGGCATGTTTAAACGTGGAGCAACTAACTTAGTTTTAATGCGTAAGGATGGAACAGAGTTAGTCTTACCTAATGTTCCATTTCCTGATTTTAGTGTAGTTACCAATCAGGGCTCAGCTACCTCTATTGGAGGAGCTTATATGGTAACTGCTACTCATAATAAAAAGTATGGTCCTTGGCATGCATCTGTAGGCACTCCTGCGTTTGGAAAAACCACTTATCAAACATTAGACTCAAGTCCAAATGACTATGTTCATGCAGGACAAGACTTTTCTGTTGTACGTTTAAACAAATTCGTGGTTGAAACCACAGGTGTGCCAAGAGGTATTGATACAACTCTAACTGAAAAAGAGTTTATTGACCGCTATGGCGTTGAGTATAACGGAAAAAAGCAGGTTGTTGCTTACCGTGCAGGCTCTGGTGTACTAAACGTATCATGGGGCGATGGTAGAATTAACTATAAAGATATTTCATATAAACCTGAGTTATTGAGTGGTTCACTTTTTACCTATTATTTCAACTACAAAACCAATTTAATTAGTTTTAAGCAATTAACTTCTTTTGTCAATGAAACAACTACAGGTGACAGTGGATCAGGTATTTTAGTTTGGGATAATCAGAATAAAGAATGGGTTATAGCTGGAGCTCTAAATGGTATTGCATGGGGCTCAAGCTCAGGTACATTTTTCCAATATGCCACATGGAACCAAAAGGCTGTTGATACTTTAAAAGATCGCTTTACCCATAAGATTGCCCTTGATAGAGGTTCTTTAACCTTTGACGGTACAAACAAAAATCAATACCAAATCAATCAAGGCCCTAGTGAGCAATTTGCAGACCGTAAAGACCTGTCATTTACTGGTGGCGGTACTATCACTTTGAACCAAAACCTAAATTTAGGTGTTGGCGGCCTGATTTTTGATGAGAACAAGACTTATACTGTAAATGGCGACTATACTTTTACTGATAAAGATAACCATGTAATTAAAGATAAATACTCCTTTAAGGGAGCGGGCGTTGATATTGGTAAGGGCACTACCGTTAATTGGAATATCAAAGGTGTTGCTAATGACGACCTTCATAAGATTGGTGAAGGCACCTTAGATGTTAAGGTTGCTCAAGGCAATAAGCTCAAAGTTGGTAATGGCACAGTTATCTTAAGAGATGCTAAAACCTTTGAAAACATCTATATGGCTAATGGTAAAGCAACCATTAAGCTAGAGCACGCTGATGCGCTTAATAAAGATGAGAAGATGACGGGCATCTACTTTGCTCGTTATGGTGGTACTTTAGATCTCAATGGATACTCTCAAACTTTTAAACGTATTGGTGCCTCCGATGAGGGCGCAATTATTACTAATAGTAATAATAAAATAGCAGATGTGAACTTTGCTGTGCCTTGGAAGTACGCCTACCACGGTCAATTTACTGGCAATTTAAATGTTAACCACAAGTATGACTCTGAGGCTGATAGTGCTACAAAGCATAAGGATCGCCATCTTATTTTAGATGGTGGTATGTCGATTTCTGGTGAGGTGTCAGTTAAAAACTCCAAGATGACTATGCAGGGTCTACCTGTTGGCCACTCTACTTTCGGCGAGGCCAAATGTGGCAACCCACCTGTTTTCCCATGTTATAGAGACTATGTTGCTGATATTAAAAATAAAGAAAATGCGGTAAACAATAAATATGGCACTCATTATAAGTCCGTTAATGAGAAAAACTCTTTTGACCAGCCAGATTGGGAGACTCGTACCTATAAGTTTAAGAACCTCAATGTAGAAAACTCTGAGGTGGCTGTTGGTCGTAATACTCATCTTTACACTGACATTAATGCCAAAAATTCTTCTATAACTTTCGGCGGTAACACCACTATCTATCGTGACGGCTACGCTGGCGACAACGTTACTGGTTTTGACTTTAGACAAGATCTTAAAGAGGGTAAGTCAGATCAAAATGGCACCATCTATTATGAAGGCCATATTGACGCTGAAAAGTCTAATATTACCAGCAGTATTCCTGTAATGGCTGCTAGCTTTGACCTTAAAGATGGTTCTAAGTTTGAGAGTACTGACAAGAATAGCATAACTCGTATTCTTGATAAGGGTATTAAGGTTGAAGATAAGTCTACCTTAGTGCTTGGCAACATCGTTGTTCAAGACACCAACCAGCCTATTACTATTACTAAGTCAGATGACTCAGTCGTTTCTGTTGAGAATGTTGAAGCTCGTGGTGCTGCTATTCAGCTGCCTGGTGATGTAGTCAATGGCAAGCTTATCGCTTATAAAGATGGCTCTATCACTGTTGATAAATGGGTGCTTAACAATAGTAATTTAGCTACTACTGATAATGGTATTATTAATATTGCTAATTTAGAGACTTATGGTCAGCAAGTTGCCGATGCTAATATTTCCATTAGTGAACATCTTTATATGGGCGATATTAACCCTAGGAGCAATCATAATGGCTCATCTGAGTGGATTGGTCTTAGTGTTAATACCTTAACCTTGCAGCAAAATGCTGAGGTAAAAGCTCAGATTTCTAACGATTATATGTCTCTTAGAAACCTTGAGTTTAATAAGGATCATACTCTGGTTAAGGCTTTAACCTTGAATGATTATCGTAAAAACAAAGATATTATCTTTGATTTACAAGGTAATGATGTAAATGTAATTAGTCAGATTAAGGATAATACTATTCTATTCTCTTTTACTACTGACACCCCACATCCTAACCCTGACGATCAATCAAAGCCTAACCCAGATAATGGCCCTGGTGCAGGCTCTGGTTCGGGCTCTAAACCATTACCAGATGCTCTTAATACCCCAGTAGGTCAGGCATTCTTAACAAGCGGACTACATCCTAATGGTAAGGATATTCTTATTTCCGTTTTAGACCATAACTATCAAGGAGGTTTAGCTTATCAGGAAGTAGCTATCAAAGATGCTCTTTCTATGGATAATATTGAGGCAGGTGTACAGGCATTAAACAACATTGTGATTCGTACAGAGTCAATGTACGACAAAACTGCCAAGGTAATTCGTAATGAGACCATGGTTAAGCCAATCAAAAATGTAGTTGATGCACGTTTAGCAGCTTTACGTCGTTCTATACGTCGTCAGGTTAACTACTATCAACCTGTTGCCTCTGTAGTTCATTCCCCTATTTTCTCAAAAAGCCAAAAAGAGTCTTTTTTAAATCAAAGTCTCTATGTTGATGTGGGTGTTGGCTACGAGAAAGACGACGGACTTAAAGAACATGTAATAAGCTCTAACTTAGGTTATGACCGAGTATTACGCATTGATAATAAACGCATGGTATTAGGCGGTACATTTAGCGTTACTAAGCTTGACCGTGATGACAATGGTGCTAAAGACGATGCCATTATGCATTCTCTTACTGGCTATTTATCATTAGAGCAAAAAGAAGGCTTTGAGCTCCAAAGTTACTTAACTGCTGGCTATATGACCAATGAGCGCACCTTTATGCCTGAGATTTCCATTGGTGAGCAAAAGTTTGATGAAGATAGCTGGTTGCTTATGAGCAGTAATTACTTTAAGTACCACTTCCGCGAGGGCCAGTTCAGTATCAAACCTATGATTATTGCAGATTTAGGTTGGACTAGAACCTCTAGCAGTGAGTCAGATTATTTAAAGCGTGACTCCTTAACCGATATTACCCTGGATTTGGGCTTAGGCTTAGAGGTTGAGGGCTCTCAAGATAGTATTGGCTACCTATTCCAAGTAACTGCTACCAGAAATGTTTGGAGCAGCGCTGATGAGATTGGTATTAATCTTAAAAATGCTGACGGCTATATCTCTTATGGTCTAGGCAAGCGAGATGATATTAGATTTGCAGGTAATATGATGATTACCAAGCACTTTACGCATGGTATTACTATGGACTTAGGTACTGGTGTATCAGCTACCGATAAAGGTGCTTTAGGTGTGAATGCTAATGCCCGCTTACGCAGGTCATTCTAAGTAATAGCTAAAACTCACAAATCAAAAAAGGCTTAAGCTTACCGCTTAGGCCTTTTTAGTCTTGACCAAACGAAGAAAATCTACCCACCCTAATTACCCTGCCGCATAAAGGCTTATGTGCGGTAATGTACCTTTCAGCGAATAGTTTCTTTAAAGTACTTGAAGGCCTTTATCTTAATTAGATAGCTAAATGCATCATTACAATCTGCTATTAGTTTATTAGGGATAAATATGCAAGCATCTTAGAAGTTTTTATCAGTAAAATAAGAATTTTTCTAATATTTTGAGCGCAACACCTTAACCTATTCATACGTATTGGTTAAAATGCCATAATAAGGTGCAAATTGCACTACATAAGGAACAGCTACCAAGCCTATGCACTTTTAACTGACCATTGCATAATGTTGAAATTTATTTTCTTGGTTGCTGTTTTTTTATGTTCTCTGGTTACCAACTTTACAGACTCGCAAGACAATTTGCTCATAAGAAGCTTACTTGGTAATAATTTGCTTTATTAATTTTATCAAGAACTCCCTCACATGTATTTTTTTATGGGCTGAGACTATAACAAACTTGTTCTTTGGGTATGCTTGTAGTTCACTAACGAAATTGTCTCTGCTGTGTCTTAATCTTATTAGGCAAAAAAGTGGCTAATAATAAACAACGAAAGATTGAAGCTTCACATAGAGCTTTCTCTATTAAGCCTTGGCTACTAGTATTACCAAGCTTAGCTGTTGCATATATTGATAATGCATATGCTCTGCATATGAATGTCACTAATCACTGGATTAAAGACTATCTTGACTATGGCCAAAACAAAGGCATATTTGAGCGTGGTGCTACTGGTCTTGAGTTAGTTCGTAAAGATGGCTCTGTACTCCCTCTTCCTAATGTGCCATTCCCTGACTTTAGTGTGGTAACAAATTTAGGCTCTGCTACCTCTATTGGTGGAGCTTATATGATTACAGCTACCCACAATAAGAAGTATGGCCCATGGCACGACTCAGTTGCCAAGCCTTCTTTTGGTAAAACTACTTATCAAACTCTCGACTCAAAGCCTGAGGATCATGTCGAGTCTGGTAAAGACTTTTCCGTTGTTCGCCTAAATAAATTTGTTGTTGAAACTACTGGCGTGCCTCATGGTATAGACACAAGTCTAACCGAGCAACAGTTTATTGATCGTTATGGAGTTATTTATGATGGCAGAAAGCAAGTAGTTGCCTATCGTGCTGGCTCTGGCGTGCTAAACGTAACGTACAATGATGGTCGTATCAATTATATTGATGTTTCTTATAAGCCTGAGCTGTTAGGAGGCTCTCTTTTTACCTACTTAAGAGGCTATAAGTCTAACCTTATTGGCTTTAAGAATTTCACTTCTTTTGTCAATGAACTAACTACAGGTGATAGTGGCTCAGGACTGTTAGTTTGGGATAATCAGAATGAAGAATGGGTGCTTGCTGGTGCCTTAAACGGCAGTGCCTCTGGCAGCGTTAGCGGTTTTTTCTTCCAATACGCTACTTGGGATCAAAATGCTGTAAATACACTAAAAGATAGGTTTACTCACAAAATTGCCTTAAATAAAGGAAGCTTAACTTTTGATCCCCAAGATACCTATCAGTACACCATTGATGGAGGATTAGCAACCAAATATGCCGACAGAAAAGATCTATCCTTTACTGGCGGTGGTGAAATTAATCTTAGCAGAAATCTTCACTTAGGCATTGGAGGTCTTATCTTTGACTCTGGTACTTCATACACAGTCAATGGAAATACTTACTCCTATAAAGGTGCTGGTGTTGACATTGGTAAAGACACTACCGTTTACTGGAATATCAAAGGTGATGGCAGTGATGATCTGCATAAGATTGGTGAAGGAACTTTAGACGTAAAAATTGCTCAAGGCAATAAGCTTAAAGTCGGCAATGGTACAGTATTGCTACGAGCTGAAAAGACCTTCGAAAATATTTATATGGCTAATGGTAAAGCCACTGTTAAGCTTGAGCATGCCGATGCACTTAACAAAGGTGAGAAAATGACGGGCATTTACTTTGCTCGTTATGGTGGCACCTTAGACCTTAATGGCTACTCACAGACCTTTCAGCGTATTGGAGCATCTGATGATGGTGCTATTATTACCAACACAGCAGCTCAAACAGCTAATATTAATTTTGCTTTACCTAAATGGGCCTATGCCTATCATGGACAATTTAAAGGCAATGTTAATGTCAACCATAAGTTTACCGATGAAGTTAGTAACGACACCAAGCATAAAGAACGTCATCTTATCTTTGATGGCGGCATGGAGATTTTAGGTGATGTTGCTGTAGAAAATGCCAAGCTGACCATGCAAGGTCTGCCTGTAACTCATGCTACTTTTGGTCAATCAAAATGTGGCAACCCGCCTGTATTCCCTTGTAGAAGAGATTATGTAGCAGATTTTTATAACAAAGAGTTAGGCGCAAACAATAAGAACAACTCAATTTATAAATCACAAAACCAAAAGAACTCTTTTGACCAACCTGATTGGAAACATCGTACTTATAGATTATCTCGTTTGGCTTTAGATAAAGCAGTCTTTGGCTTAGGTCGTGAAAGCTCACTTTACACCAACATTGATGCTAAGAACTCTACCGTTACTTTTGGTGGTGATACCATTATCTACCGAGATGATAATGCAGGTGATAATGTTACTGGTTTTGACTTCCAACAGAAGTTAAATGAAGGCAAGTCTAATCTAAATGACACTATCTATTTTGAAGGTGATATTAAAGCTTCTCAATCAACATTTACCAGTCATATTCCTGTAATGGCTGCCAGCTTTGAGCTTAATGACAACTCTAAGTTTACAGCTGTAGATAAGAGCAGCGTGACCCGTATTTTAGATAAAGGTATCAAAGTTAATGGCAAGTCATCTTTAGAGCTTGGTAATATCGTTGTACAGAACACCAATCAGCCTGTTAGCATTACTAAGAGCTCTGACTCAACTGTTTCTGTTGAAAATGTTGAGGTAAAAGCTGCATCTTTACAACTACCTGGTGAAGTAGTAAATGGCCACCTTAAAGCTTATCAAGATGGCAATATCTACACTGATACATGGAAGCTAAAGGATGGCAATTTAATTTCAGAAGGCAATGGCAAGATTCATCTCCAAACTTTAGAGTCAGCTGGTCAACAAGTAGCTGATGCCAACATCACTATTAGTGATAAGCTCGCTATGAGCGACCTTAATCCTAATGAGGCAGGATTAAACAATGGAGAATGGATTGGTCTTAATGTTGGTAAAACTTTGACCTTAGAGAGTGATGCAGAAGTATCAGCTTCACTTTCTAATGACTATTTATCCTTAAAGAACATCCGCTTTAATAGCCAGCATACACTTGTTAAGGCTCTAACTTTAGATGACCAACGCAAGAACAAAGAAATCATCATAAGCTTACAAGGTAACGCCGTTGATGTAACCACAGAAATTAAGGATAACACCATCCTATTTTCTTTTGGATCAAAGCCAGAAAATGGCCCAGGACTAGGGGGGGGGGAGAATAATAACCCAGTTGATGAACTCCTAAATACTCCTGTGGGCAATGCTTTTTTAGATCAAAATAAAATACCTAATGCAAAAGACCTCTTAGTTTCTATTTTGCAACACAATAGTAAAGGTGGCTTAACCTTCCAAGAGGTTGCTATCGAAGATGCCTTATCAATGTCAGATACTCAAGCAGGCGTAGAGGCATTAAACAACATCATTTTCCGTACAAACAAGATGTTTGACCAAGCTGCCCGAACTATCAAAAAGGAAAGCTTTTTACGTCCTATCCATAATATTCTTGACTCTAGATTAGCCGTTTTACGTCGTTCTGCACGCACAAGCATCAATGCCTATCAGCCTGTAGCTTCCTTAACATACGATAAAGACACAGGTAAGAAACAGTTTGAAAAGTTCTTACACCAGAGCTTATACGCTGATGTTGCTGTAGGTTATGAGCAAGATGGCAATATGAAAGAAAATGTTGTCTCTACCTCTGTAGGCTATGACAATATATGGCGCATTGATAATAGTCGCTTAGTTTTAGGTGGTGCATTTAGCATGACTAAGCTTCATCGCAATGAAGATGATGCTAAAGACGAAGCCATGATGTATTCACTTACTGGCTACCTATCTTTTGAACAAAAAGAAGGTCTGGAACTCCAAAGCTATCTGACTGCTGGTTACCTCAATAATGATCGCAGTTTTACTCCAGAAATCTTTCTTGGAGAGCAAAAGTTTGACGAGGACAGCTGGTTATTAATGAGCTCCAATTACTTTAAGTACCACTTCCGCAAAGGCCCTATTAGCATTAGACCAATGATCTTAATGGATATTGGTTTTACCCATACCTCAAGTAGTGAATCAGACTACTTAAAACGTGATGCCATAAATGATGCATCCTTAGATCTGGGCATGGGCATAGAGTTTGAGGGTACAAAAGATGATATGAGCTACCTATTCCAATTTACAGCTAAGCGCAATGTGCTAAGCTCTGCTGATAAAGTTGGCTTAAACTTAAGAAATGCAGCGGGCTATATTTCATATGCTTTAGAAGATCGAGATGATGTGACTTTCTCAGGCAACCTTATGATAAGCAAGCGCTTGAAACATGATGTAACTGTAGATGTGGGCGCTGGAATGTCAGCTAGTACTGGTGGTGCTGTAGGAGTGAATGCCAACGCTCGAGTACGCTGGCTCTTTTAAGCAGTAAATTAAACTCATAATAAAGGCCTAAACAATGTTTTAGGCCTTTTTTAATTGCTTTATTGGAATAAGTGAACACCCAATTTACAACACCTTACACCCTACTACCTAAACAAATAAGGTATTGCTCGATGGTATTTAGTACAAACTTTCTTAAATTTTTGAAATTTAACATATTAAGTGATAAATCTGATAAATATCACGCTTATTGCAAATAATATGTTATATATCGAAATTTTTCATAAAGATAGAAAAAGAAGCAGTTGAGTAGCCTGCAAACATGGTTAACCATGGATTATTGAATGCAGCTATTGGTTTCACCTAACTATTCCTAAACTGAAATTCACTAGTATCATTCGTGGCTGTTGCTTTGGCCTAAAGCCAGACCTGAGCAAAAGCGATTGGCCTATTATAGATCTTAATCAATGGCTTTTGTCTATGGTTCTGAGGTTAAATTGCATAAAACGACTATAACACTACCCCATCATAGATAAGAGGCCTCTCCCCTATTGCAGTCCACATCATTAAGTTTGCTGCTTTGTTTGACTATGTAGTCGCTCAAGATAGAAACAATGCCACCGTCCGCTTAGTACTATTGAAAGATCTTTCATTAAAACCAGCAGTGATCTAAGGAATAAGAAGTCTCTGCAAAAACTGAACAATCCTGGCAAATGTATCCACTTACCGAGCTTATGACTTAATGCAATTAACCATTATCACTAAGATCACATAATCTTAGCGATCGACTATTCCATAAACTTTGAAAAGAACATTATTGCCTGTAATTTCCCTAGACCTATAGCTTAAGTCCAGGTTAGGTTAGGTTAGATGCTTTTGTCCCTATCTTAGTCAATCATCAGTTTCATAAAAACTCTGGATGGCTACATTTCATGGCATGGACACGTTAAATGCTTATATGAATATATCAACAACACTAAATACCTGTAAGAAGAGAAAGCACCTTTTAAGCACTTATCGAACCGATCTATTTAACCCAAACCGCTTTAGTTGCCTCAGCAGTTTGCGTATTAAGCTTAATCTTCTCTATTCAAAATCCTAAAATGCCAGAAGTATTTCTTGTTTCTGGGTTTCCTATAGATTGGCTTATCCATTTCCCTACTCTGTTCGTGTTTAGACCTTTAAAGGCGCTTTTGTGCAAAAGACAAATTCCTTGTAGTTTTATAAACAATCTCTTAAAATTAAAAAATAGTACATCACTGTACTATCTGTCAAATATGTTAAATATGTAGTATTAATCTTTTATTGTTTGAGCTTCGTGGCACTTAACAGATTAAATGCTTTTTATATTCATATCTCTTTGCTATCTTTGTAGTATGCGGCCCAAGGTATAGCACCCTCGTGGCTATTGCTTATTTTGCTCTCACATGTGCGCAATGGCTTACTATTTTTAGGCTCGTCATTTAGCACTCGTAAGGAGATTGTATTGTATGGCAATCATTCAAAGGACTTTGCTCCCAGTCATAAATGAGCATAATCCAAGACAATTATTGGCCATTTATGGCCCTCATTACTGTGGCAAAAGCTCTTTAGTTAAGCAAATCTTACAAGAACAAAGTTCCTGTGTCTCCTTAGATGGTGATGACAGCAGCGATATTATGTATTTGCTAACTATTTCAGAAAAATCAGCTGTTGAGTTTTTGCAAGATAAGACCTCCCTTTTTATTAAGAATGCCCATAAGGTTCCTAAAATTAGGCATTTACTAAAGGTCTTGGCTCAAGCCAATAATAGTTTTAAAGAAAAACGCACCATCGTTGTAACCAGCGCCATCGATTTAAAGCTCAATCATGATGAGAACAACCTTTTAGCCTTTAACATTGAGCGCATGCTTGATATTGATGAACATGACCTGCTTTTCAGAGAGGTTAACCTATGGCCGTTTACTCTCAATGAATTGCTTGCAGATTGCCCTCCAGAGAGCTATAAGCAGATTGTTGATCAATGCTTAGTGAAAGGCCTAACCCCTCAGGTAGTTGAAAACTACGAAAACAACTCTCCTGACTTTAGCGAGCAAATCCGACTTGAAGTAAAGGACAAGATTGACTTACTACTCCATGATATCCACTTATTAGCTCCACAGCTAAG
Source organism: Anaerobiospirillum sp. NML120448 (assembly GCF_023050945.1). GTDB lineage: Bacteria > Pseudomonadota > Gammaproteobacteria > Enterobacterales > Succinivibrionaceae > Anaerobiospirillum. The sequence continues at coordinate 14,408 of NZ_JALKIM010000028.1, forward strand.
TATTGGCAAGTTCAATGAGCTTTTGTTAATTCTCGCCCAAAAGCTAGGTAAACAGCTTGATTTAAATGAGTTAGCTCAAACCATGGGGTTGGGCAGAACCTTGATTGAGGAGTACATTGCTGTCCTTGACCGCTGTTTAGCTGTAAAACTTTGCAAATCTATTCATCTTTCTGTTAAAGGTGAGCTTAGTGATGGGGTTAAGGTTTATTTTACGGATATAGCAATTCGTAATTACCTTATTGATGATTTTAGCCCTATTGAAGAGCGTAACGAGCAAGAACAGCATGCTCTGTTCGAGAATCTCTTCTATATGGAGCGCTATAAAATGCATTGCCTCAACAGAAGCAATATTTCAATATGCTATTGGCGCTTATCCAGCAGCTTTGCTGCCAAAGAGCAAACTAATTACATTGATTTTGTTGAACTTGGTAATGGCATGAGAGCTTATCAGTGTGGCTACCATGATGCTGTTTGTAAGCACTTTGATCGCAATGGTATCTTTGTCAGAAGCTATCATAATTGCTCTTTGCATAGGGTAACAATGGAGAACTTGCTAGAGAAAATTCACTAGTTGCCCTATATCATTTGACTCAACCATTTTTGGTTCATAAGATACAAAAGTGCGTTTCCTTCAATGGCGCACTTTTGTTTTATGTTAAAAGCGCCCGCCCCAATAGCCTCTATCAGTATCTTAATGGTGTTAGCCTTAAGAGAATGAAACTCTGTAAGAATTAATTATTCAATCACACTGATGGTGACTGTTTCTTGTCCACTGTTAGCTATTGCGTCTAGCAGCTCCTCGCTAAGCTTTCCAAATCGATATAAACTTTGCGATGTTCTAAAGTCCTTAGTAAACACAGCAATGTTTCCCCAAGGAACGTAATAAGTAAAGTCTCCCCTAACAGGATTACATGAGACGCTAGCTGGTATATCAAGCTTATCTTCAAGATATGCAATTCGCTCATGAGAACCATAGTCCTCAAAAGTAAGGGTTAGAGGAAGCGCAGCTATTAATTTAGCATTATTGCTATTTTCATCTATCTCTACTTGATAATTACAATTTGCAAAAGCAAAGTTTAACTTATGTGCCATAGCTTCTCCTGATGTTAATGATAATGATGCAAGCGCAGCCATAATAAACAGTTTCGATTTTCTTACCATCTTAATGCTCTTCAAACTAACTTAAGGAACAACGTCTTAAGCTGCCTAAATTGTTTAACCATGTATAGTGTTGCAACGAGGTGATTAAATTTATGATGAGGTAGATGTGTTCAGTCCCAACGGTCTTTCTAAGATAACTTGGTTGAAAAACGCATATATGATTTACCTCTCGTTGAATGGGCTAATGTTTTTACAAATCTAGGCGAACAATTACGTGGTTGATGTCTAAAATAATAGAGCTATGATTAGCTTATGAAAATGATTAAAAGTCCAAAATAATTGCTTATTCCTATCAAATCTCGCCTTACTTTCTTAAAACCTTACTCAAGGCTTAAATACCAAATAGTCTTTACGTTGCGGCACTTACATTAGCTTTAGCCTTAGCCCCATCCTCAACCTCAGCCTTTGCCTTTGCCTTAAAGTCATAGCTATTTCCTTTATCACCACAAACGAATACCTTTAAGAAAAGGTACCAATAGGATGATTAACAATGAACCTTTCTATTACGCTATGCCACTTTTGACTAGGTATCATTAACAAAGCCTACTTCTAAATAATAAGTGCGCACTTTTCTTGTCTCATCCATGAGACCTACTTAATCTTGGACTAAATTTCTTGCTAAAGCATAAGTGCCATTTTAGGTGGCTTAACAAGCTACTCTCTTACCATGACTTGTTCTAGTTGCCGTCGCACCTCAAACATAAGTAAGCTTCTTATAGGCTGTACCCATTGCCGTTGACTAAGCTCAGTTTTGAGGAGATTAGCAAGTTTCTCTATTAAGCTTAAAACCTAATCTATACTCATCTTTACTTGTAGAGCCATTACCTTTGTCAGAAGTTTTTTCATCTTTGAGGATTACCTTCTAGAGATAATCTACTTTTGCTAATTAACAATGAGCTTTTTGTGCCTAACATGCTACCTCAGCTATTGATTATCTTTTCCTAAAAAATGTTCCTTATTAAGGAGCCATATTACTTACTAGTGAATGATTTCAATTGTAGATAGATTAACTCTTAGTTCTCTCACCCTGCACTGTTCCAGTTGCCAAAGCCCCTCTTACACAACCAGCTTCTTATAGAGCCCTACTCATTGCTGTTGACTAAGCGCCATATAAAGGTAAATACCAAGTTTACCTATTAAGCTTATGAACGACTATTGTCTATGCTTGCAAAGCAGATCTATTGCCTTTATCATCAGCAGCTTTCAATGAGTAAATTCCCTTTTAGGTAGATTAACCATGGGTTCTCTTACATTGACCCATTCCATTTGCCTACCCACCTCTATCTAAAGTTGCTTCTTATAAGGATGTATTTATTGCCATCGCCTGAGCTGAGTTTTGAAATCATAAACCAGCTTCCCTATTAATCTTATGAGCAGCTTTTCTCTAAGCTTTCCTTGCAGGAGCTATTATCTTTCTTGGCTTATAAGATTACCTTTAGGTGCAGTGAGGGTTTACCTTTAAGGAATGAGTGCCATTTTATGTAGGTTAACAAAGAGCTCTATTACCATGAACTATTCCAGTATCCTAAGCACCTCTAACACCTTCAGCTTTTTATAGGGCTGTGTTGGTTGCTATTATCTGAGCTTAGTGTTGAAATCATTAACCAGCTTCCCCACTTAGCATATTAGAGACTCTTGTCTTAGCTTTTTACGTAGAGCACTTAACTTTCTTGTGTGTATTTTCAGCGTAGAAGCTTACTTTTAGATGCAAGTCCTTATTTAGAGGGTACCAACTAGCTTTTCTAGTTTATCGTGTTGCAATTGACCAACTTTTACTAAACAATGCACCCTCTTAATGGATTTAATTCATTGCTAAAGACTGCATACCATTTTATGCAAATTAAAAGTGAGTTCTTATACCTTGCGCTGTTCCAGCCGCCTAAGCAGCTATAATGCCATCAACTTCTTATAGAGTTGTCTTTGTTGCCTTTGACTAAGTGAACTCTAGCGATACTAAACATGTTTCCCTATTAAGCTTATGAGCTTCTCTATTATCAGATTCACTTATAGAGCCATTGCCTTTCTCAAGAGTTTTATATACTTAGAGGATAGTCCTTATAAGCAAATACCCTTTTTCAGATTAACAAAAAGATTTTTGTGCCTTACGTACTACAACAGCAATTGACTAACTTTTCCTAAACAATATGCCCTCTTAACTAGCTTTATTACTTAATAATGAAGGAGTGCCATTTTAGGTAGATTAACAAAGAGCTCTCTTGTCATGAACTATTCCAGCTGACTATGCTGACTAAGCACCTCTAACGCCAGCTTCTTATAGGTCTTTATTTATTTATTGCCATCGCCTGAGTTTAGTTTTGAAATCATTAACCAACATCCCCAGTAATCTTATGAGTCGCTTTCTCTAAGCTTTACTTGCAGGAGCTATTATCATTCTTGGCTTATAAGATTACCTTTAGGTGCATGTTTACCTCTAGGGAATGAGTGCCATTTTAGGTAGATTAACAAAGAGCTCTTTTACCATGAACTAATCCCGCTGCCCCTGCTGACTAAGCACCTCTAACGCCAGTTTCTTATAGGTTTTTATTTATTTATTGCCATCGCTTGAGTTTAGTTTTGAAATCATTAACCAGCTTCCCTATGAATCTTATAAGCCACTTTCTCTAAGATTTACTTGCAGGAGCTATTATCTTTCTTGGCTTATAAGATTACCTTTAGGTGCATGTTTACCTCTAGGGAATGAGTGGTATTTCAGGTATATTAACAATAAGCTCTATTCTCCTGAGTTGTTTCAGTTGTCAAAGCATTTCTAACAAAACCACCTTCTTATTGAAGAGTTCATTATTAAGCTTACTTATGAGAGACTATAGTCTTAGCTTTTCACATAGCCCCATTACCTTTATTGTTTGTTTTATCAGCTTATAAGATAGCCATTAATAGCCATTAGATGCAACCATTTATTGATATTGTACCAACAGGCTTTTTGAGTCTATTATCGTGTTGTAATTGACAAACCTATGCTAAACAATATTTCTGATTCATGGATTTCATTTCTAGCTAACTAATGAGTGCTCTTATTCATGGATTAACACTGAGTTCTCTTAACATTAGCTATTCTTGTTGCCTACACTATTCTATCGCCCGCCCAGCTTATCTTTCACGTGTGTAATGTCTTAAACATTAAATAAGGCCCAATACGACTCATTTAAAAGCATTGTTTGCTTTGAGATATATTGCGATACCTTAGTGGCATCTTATGCTCTTAAATCGACGCTATAGAGGTTTATTGGCGATGTTAATCATATGGAAGCTGTATTCACAGTTTTTGACTGAATGGACTAAGTATTATTAAGTAAGCAGACTTCTTATTGGAATTTATTAACTACCTCAGACTGAGCTAACTTTCAGCCTGAATAATAAGGTTCTTCTGTATACCTAATAGCAGCACTAGCCTTGGCTTTGGCTTTATCAGTTAGACCATTTCTAATCTTAGCTGGTATTAGCTGTTAGCTGTAAGTAGCGCATTTGGGATGCATGCATCTGTAGGCTGACTAACAACGCTGTCCGTTAAATATATTTAGGATAAAGCTCCATTATGATTTGCCTCAAGAACTACCAGCTTTATTAGCTTCTGTGGGCTTCTGTTGACTGGGCATTTTACGAAGATAAATTCTTATTGGATTTCTATTGAATAATAGGATTGCCTTTCTTTCAATTGAAGGCACATAGTTTTAGGATTGCTTCTTAGGACAGACATAAGTTAGACCTACAACGACTGGCTACACTATAAACCAATGAGAGCAAAAGAGAATTATGGGCCTATAAGTATGTACGTATGCCCTTATTCTAAGTAGGTTAATGCCTGAACAGATAGATTAAGTGAAAGTCTCTTATAATCCTAATCGCCCGCCCCTATTCTCTCTCTTATGCAAATAGCTTAAATATTAAATAAGCTCCAGATTTAGAAGTTTGGGGTACCTAATCGGGATCTTGTGCTCTTAAATCGTCTCTATAGAGGTTTGTTTGCCAGGTTAAGCACAAGGATGCTGTATTCACAGTTTTTGATTGAAAAGACTTAGTATTATTAATCAAGCAGACTTCTTATCGGACTTTATTGACTGCATAGGAACGTGCGAGCTTTCAATCTGACTAATAAGGTTCTCCTTTATTCCTAAGAGCAGCGCTTGCCTTGGCCATGGCTTTCTCAGATAGCCATTTTTCATCTTAGCTGGTATTAGCTGATAGCTGTAAGTAGCTCATTTAGGATGCATGCATCCGTAGGCTGATTAACAATGCTTTCCCTTAAAGTCATTCTGGTGATAAGGGCTTATATGGTCTTGATTTTACCTAAACGGCCATTTCCTTTAACTGAGTTTTTCAATTGCATAAGTACGCCTAGCCAACCAAGCTTCTTATTGGAGTTTATTTCTTACTGCCATTAGGTGTTAGCTGTTTGCACATAAAAGACTACCTTTAGGTAGGAAAGCTAAAGTAAGCTGATTAAGTGTAAAGTGCCGCAATTAGCTTAAGATTGCTAAACAATACCGCATCTTATTGGAGTTTATTTCTTTATATGGAGCGAGTAGCATTATCTGGTAGCCTTCGCTGAATCCTATAGTACCTGACAGCGGCTCATGCCTTTGCTTTACTAGACTTTATTAGTGCAACCATTTCCTTTTCCTGAGTTGATTAATAAGGCACGTTATTATCCTTCTTAGCAGCATTTGACTAGTCTCTCCAAGCTTAGTCGCTACTTTTATACGCCCTAAAGGTTGCCTTTAGAGTTGCCTTTAGAATAAAGCACCTCCCTGTATGTTTCTTATATGCAGCAAGAACCATTACTTCATTAGCTGATGCAGTGTCCAAAACACTCCTACCTAAGATAGCTTCTTATCTGTGTATATTCATTTATTTCGCAAAAAGTAAACTCACCTATGAAGCTACAGCCAAAGCTCTAATAGCCAAAAAGCGCTAAGATGCTTAATAGCTGCTTACTCATTTGCTTTTCACACATGACCATTTCTTTTCTCCTATAGAAGGAGTGCACATAAAAGTAAGAGTAAGAGCATTCGCTTTTTAGTGTATTTGCCATGAGCAGTACTAGCCTAATATGTACCTGTTGGCTAAGCACTAGTGAAGATACCTTCTTTATAGAAGTCGTCGTTTCGTGTGTTTAATTACGTAGGATTTCCATCTGATTAACAATTAGGTTAACAAAGCTCCCTTTTATTATTATTCAACGCCACTACAGCCTTTGCTTTTCAACCGCTACTCTTTCTTAGCTAGAAACAGTGCACTTAAGCGATTGTAAGCGAGTGAATGCTTAAGGATGCTTGTTAACTAAAACAGATGCTTCTTTGAGTGTATTTATTTTGAATTAGTAAGCGTGCTTTTGAGGCATAAGGCAATTGCCAAGCGTCACCTTATGCTTAAGAGCTGCTTTTCCCTATGCTTTAGACTTGGGTCATACCATTTCTTCAATTTTAACAATGCATATAAGTGAACGCTCCTTTGGAATGGTAAGTACGATTAGAGCATAAGTATGTTTGTCTTGTTCTGAATAAGCTAAGCCTTGAACTTGTTGAGCAGTGCAGACTTGCATTTAAGAATGCTTATCGCCCGCCCAGCTTTGTTCGTATGTAGTTGAATATGGTCTAATGCTTATACTTGCAAGTATGAGCATAAAGTTACGCCAAGGCTAAGGCTAATATTAGATTGCTTCTTAAAACCTACAACCATTGGCAACTCTACCTTAGACAATGAGCTCTAAAGTGATTCAGAGGAATATAGTCCGACTAGAGCATAAGTATGTCTGTCTTACTCTTACTACGCTAAGACTTGAACTAGTGGAGCATTGCAGGTTGCTAATCTTTTGTAGCCTTGATAACTTGCTTGCTGAGGTTTGGGCTAGGCTTGCTATGAGCATATTAAGTTCTGCAACATTCTTGCTTAAAGAGCTAATACTAATGGCGAGATTATTAGAACTAATGCAGTCCTCTATTGAAGTAGTAAACAACTTACTAAGGTCTATAGACTGGAGTTTAATCGCTCTATCAGCAGCGCAACTATTAGGCTGTGAAAAATCATTCCCTCTATCTCTTACAGCACCATTTATGCTAATTATTTCAAAGTCCTTAGCATCGAATTTCACGCCGTTTTGGTTAAGTAAAATAAGGGCTTTAGCTAACTTTTCTTGCAAGGACGCATTTTGAACAGTGATAGCGTCTAAAGCTGAGGTAATTTTCGATAGCTCTTTGGCTACTAGAGTATGGGCTTGCTCTTTAGCTTGAGTGATTACTTCTAGTTCAAAGCTGTTTCAAAACTCCATAAAAGAACTATACGAATGGCCTGAATCACTTCTTATAGGAGTGCCAGACGTACTATCGCTTTTTGTAATCACCAACCTCTAAGCAACTAGTTAGCTTGCTCTTGGGCTATTGGACTATTGGGACTACGGTATAGTTTACGAGTATCACAGCACATCAAATATCACTCTATTTTGCTATTAAGGCATATACCCACAAGTAATAATAGGATATCTCATTGAGCCATATTGTTGCTCAAATTTAAGGCTCCACAGGGCATTAGTGTTTGATATGATAGTCGGCTAGTTTCAGTTCATAATTGCATGAGTAATGGCTGCATTTAATTTAAAGTTGATAAAGAGTTGAGCTTTAGCTTTTGGCAAAGCTAATGTTTTATTCAACATTTGAGAACAGGCTAGCACTCTTTTCCTGCTAGAGCTTGATTTTATTGTCATAGGCAACGTTAGTGGTATGGGCTTAGTTGCTTTTGGTTGCGTTTGAATAAACACCAATAGGATATGAGCCTGATTGTTAAAGCTTTGTCTCTTACCATGTTTGGGAAGCAAAGCTTGACTGCCTCGAGCGGGCCAACTGATTGAGTGTTCTGCTAAGCACAAGGCCTATAGTGCTTGGTAGCGCCATAATCATTAAAAATGCCTGTCCTGGCAATCTTTTGGAGAACTGCAATAGCCATAGCATATTATTATTATGCAAGCAAGAGGCTTGTTCTTTATTGTGTTAAAAACAGGTTAGCACTCTTTTAGCTGCTATAGCAGGCTTTTATCGGATTAGACAACGTTTGGCGTGTGTGTTGATTCGCTTTCTCGTTAAAGCCTTGTTTGAAAGTAAAGTTTTGTAAACCGTTGCGCACAAGCTGGTAGCCTGGTAATCGAATTACCTATAGCACTCAGTAGCATCCTAATTATTTAATTGATGTTTGCTGCTTGCTTTTGAATAAACACCAATAGGATATTAGCCTTCTTATTAAAGCCTTGTTTCTTACCATGTTTGTCATGTTTGGTAAGTAAAGCTTGACTGTCTCGAGCGGGCGAACTGGTCGAGTATTCTGTTAATCAAATTGCCTATAGTGCTTGGTAGAGTGCTCATCCTTAAAGAGGTATGTACTTGCAAGCTTTTGGACAACTGCTATAGTCATAGCATATTAGTACGTATGCAAAACCCTTGTTATTTATCGCATTAATAGCGGCTAGCACTCTTTTACCTGCTATAGCAGGCCTTTATCGGATTAGACAACGTTTGGCGTGTGTATTGATTCGCTTTCTCTTTAAAGCCTTGTTTGAAAGTAAGGTTTTGTAAAACGTTGCGCACAAGCTGGTAGCCTGGTAATCGAATTACCTATAGCACTCAGTAGCATCCTAATTATTTAATTGATTTTTGCTGCTTGCTTTTGAATAAACACCAATAGGATATTAGCCTTCTTATTAATGCCTTGTTTCTTACCATGTTTGTCATGTTTGGTAAGTAAAGCTTGACTGTCTCGAGCTGGCGAACTGGTCGAGTATTCTGTTAATCAAATTGCCTATAGTGCTTGGTAGAGCGCTCATCCTTAAAGAGGTATGTACTTGCAATCTTTTGGACAACTGCAATAGCCTTAGCATAAGCATATTAGTACGTATGGAAGAGCCTTGTTCTTTATCGTGTTTTGAAAGTAAGTTTTAGCAGCCTCTTTAGGGCAAGCTGGCAATCTTGAGAATTATTGTTGGTGATTTAAGCACAACCCTTGGTCTAATACTTTATTGTCTTATCCATATTAAGCTTTATTAAGGCTTAAGTATGATGTATGGTCAGATGATATAAGGATTTTTTCTTAGAGCTTATTAGGCTTACTATGAAATTTTGCTAAATATCCATGTACAATATTTCCTAAATGTTTAGCTATAAAGGCTCTCTATCTCATTGTTAATACAGCATCTGTACCTTTACCATTACCTGTAAATGGTATTGGTGGCATTGTAATAGGTAAGACAGGATGAAACATCATAGTTTTAACGCTCATGGCACCCTATCTTAGTGCTATTACTTAGCAAGGTTTAGTTTATAGCCTATCTATAGCTTTTCAATTATGATTTCTTCTAGTTAAGGATATCTTATGCGTTGGTTCCCCGCTTTTAATTATATAGAAGCTCGCATGGCTCAAGCTCATTTGTTTGACCCATTAACAGAAAACATTGCTAAGTTTAAACAGACTCCAAATGAGGAAACCTTGTTCAAGATTACCCAAATTTTGGATGGTCTGTACGTCCCACATAATTTATCTTTGACCAAGAGCAATGATAATAGCCTTATCATTGCATATAAGCGCTATCGCTCATACGCCAGTGCAGTTGTAACCTTTAATTACTTAGGCCTTGGAACCAGCAAAGATAAGTACATTAATAATAGTGAGTACAGCTATTTTGATTTCTCTAATAAGCCAGTTAAAACTGAGGAGTCTGAGAATTATCAATACGACGATTATGAGGACTATGATATCGAAGATCCTTACGATCCATACTCAGCCACTTTATGGGACTTAGAGAATAATCTCACTGTAGAAGATGAGCTCAAGCTCTTTAATATTACAAATCAAGAGCTAAAGGACAATTTAGTATTTAACAATGATCCTTGCGGACGTTTACGCCAAATTTTTTGCTCTGAAGCAAAAGAACTACAATATTATTATGACTACTTACTAGGCGAAAGGCGTAACGATATTGATTGGAGGACTCATACCTTTGATGACGATAGAGTTCGTGAACGCATTTTTGAGTATGATCATTGCGATAAAGACTCTACTTTTAGCTGCCGATCCAATCAAAGCCAGACAGTAGAGCAATGGGCTCAGGAGCAAACAACCGATAAAGGCCAAGCTGCTCCTGTTTTTAAGCTCAACGATGAAACTAAGCTTTGCTATTTCCAACCTATGGAAAATAGCAAAGATCTACTTAGCTGGGTTAAGTTGTGTGATCTTTTCGTTGTTCACGGATGCTTAGTATCTTTTAGACGTGAACTCTACAGTAAGCTTACTCGTTTTGAAGTTTTTAAAAATGAAAGATTTGGTTGTACTCTGAGAAATTTTGATGTTAATTACTACAACCAACTGAGAGAGGATGCTATTGCGGCTGTTAATAGCTTTAGTGAACTCTCAGCTCAAGTCAACTCCAGCCAAGCAAGCGATCCAAGTTTTCTGCAAAAACTATCCACTGCCAGCATCATGCTCTATGTACGCATGAGCCGCTATATGGATCATTTTGAGTACGTATTGTCTGATGTTTTAGAGTACGAGTGTGATATTAACGATGAGTACAGCTGGAGTATTACCAGCAATTTCTTTAACTTCTACTCTACTTACGTTGCTATGCTAGACAATCTATCGCAATTGACCACAAGCTGCGTAAAGGCATCATTGACTCATGATACTAATGAGGTATGCGATAGTATTAGCAATCTTGCTCAAAGCTACGAGCAAGAAGTTGCAAAGCTTCCTATTCGTCTATATGAAGCATGTGCACCATATAGCTCAGGTTTTGAAACAGCTCAAGACATTCAAGTTAAGAACATTGACTTTAAGAGCATTTTGCAAAAGGTCTTTGGCTATCGTGATACCTTGCTGAGCAGCCACCTACCAATAGCTGCCATTGTTTCCTTTAGGGATGATTGCTCTTTAACAAACAAAATTAGTCACGCAAGTGATTATGAGGGGCAAGACTTTAGTAAGATCCTTTATCGTATTGAAGATAATAAGGATATTGAGCCTCTAAGCTATCTTGATAGTTTTAGCTTAACTGTGCCTACAGACGATAGTGTCATGCTAGCTCATTGTCTAACTTTAGCTGTTGATAATATCAACCAATTCTTTATCCGTACCTTAAAGCATTTAGGGCCAACCAAGAATTACTTGGCTTTCGATAACTGGTATCAAGAAGACCGAGAGCTTGCTGAGTTAATTTATCCTAAGTACCAAGAATTATTAACTAATTACAACTTTAGAGACCTCATACAAGCTCATAAAAATTGCTTTAGTTTATTAAGGATTATCATTGAGCATAAAGGACTCGATGGAGTTGATGCAGATGTTTTATCTAAAGAGCCTTACTATGCCTCTTTAAACGACACAATCTCAGAAACTATCAAAGCATTTACCTTTGAAATTCGTAATAATCATTTCTCTGAACCTCTAGGAGCCGCACTTGTTCTCTTAGATGACGAGCTGGTTAAATTATCTAATGCTTTAATTAATCTTCAAGAAGATTTACCTAGCGAGATACAATCAATTCTTGATAGCAATACTGCCGTTTTCTCAGGTGTTGCTGACTATAATTTCAAAAAATCTTTGCACCTAGTAAACATGGCAAGGCAATTTTTTAATCTTATGCTGTTAAAACAGTTAAATCAGGTTGAGCTAGCTAATGCTGCACGAGATGTCCTGCTTTTGAACAGCTATATTGCGCTCAAGCGTACTGCTCTTGATTGCTATTGCTATGCTAACTTCGAGACTAAAGAAAGCTTTATTGAACATATGGCTTATATCAGCTGTGTTCCTGCTGTAGCCAACTTTACCCTGCCATCAATGTTTGGTCTAGAAGCCCTTAAGCATTTAAACGCCTTAAATGGACAAGCTAACAAGAGCTATGAATTAAATGAGTGTCTTGGCTATCCTATGGTTAAAGAAGGCCTAAATGAGTACTTATTGTCCCAAAGCTTAGCTGTCATTAATTATGGCACCATGGCTGTTGCTTGTGAGTTAGCAATTTACTTATGTAATGCAAAAACTCAAAAAGAGCTTAAGAGCTCCTTTGATACTATCAATATAGTCATCAATGCCATTAAGTATATTAAGCAAACCAAGAACATTGACTACTTAATCAGTAATTTAAGTATCATACTTTCCGAGCCATTGCATTTTAGAGACTTGGCACAAGAAGTACTGGAACTAACTCAAGTTTTAGCAGCAACTATTACTCTGTTAGCACCAGTAAGCGCCAGATGCCAAAGCTTAAGTGATGCTGAGGTTTTACAACCATTACAGAAGATGCTAGAGGATTTATTAACAGATCCATTAAAAGTTCTTTCTGATATGAATCTCAATCAAGACCTTAATAAGGTTGATATTTGTGGGGAATTATCTTTATTTAATAAAGATTCCTGCTACTACCAGGCTCTTAGTGCAGAACACTTTATAGAATCAGTGCGCCATTACGAATATGGCCCTATTGGAAGCTTGCATTGTCATATCTTTGGTATTGAAATAGCAAAGCTCTTATCCCCAACTCCAAATAGAGTTAGCCCAGTACTCCGAGATGGTCGTTTAACAAATTGCGCCAAGCAATCAATCTTAAACCTTTTGGATAAAGAAACTTCCAAATTATATGGTGAAAAGCTCTTGAAAGGTTTATGCTGTAATTTAACCACTGTTCAAGCAACAATCAGCTCAAGAGCATATGCTACTGATAGCTTAATTAGCCAAGTTTTAAGCTTCTTAGCTGAATCAAAAACCAACACCTTTAAGTTAAAAATAGATAAGGCTGATAACAAGGCTGATGAGACCCTTGTATATTTTGCCCTAGCAGAGGATACCGTGGATACAGTTAAAACAGAGACCAAGCCTGATACTTCCAGTGAACAATTAACCCAGGCTGAGAATGCTGTCGTTGCAGCTGAGGCAGATGCCAAGGCTGATGCTAAGCCTAAGGCCAAGGCTAAGAGCACCCGCTCCAAGGCTAAAAAGGCTGATACCTCCAGCGAAGATTTAGCCCAGGCTGAGAGTGCTGCCGTTGCAGCTGAGGCAGCAGCTAAGGCTGATGCTAAGCCTAAGGCCAAGGCCAAGAGCACCCGCTCTAAAGCTAAAAAGGCTGATACTTCCAGTGAAGATTTAGCCCAGGCTGAGAGTGCTGCCGTTGCAGATGAAACAGCAGCCAAGGCTGATACCAAGCCTAAGGCCAAGAGCACCCGCTCTAAAGCTAAAAAGGCTGATACTTCCAGCGAAGATTTAGCCCAGGCTGAGAATGCTGTCGTTGCAGCTGAAACAGCAGCTAAGGATGACGCTAAACCTAAGACTGATTCCAAGCCTAAGGCCAAGGCTAAGAGCACCCGCTCCAAGGCTAAAAAGGCTGATACTTCCATCGCTGATGGTGGGCATGAATACGTATTAGTAGATGCTACTGACTATGGTGAGGATGAAGATTTCTTTAGTGGAGACACTACTAGTGACGTTCCGCTTTATAGCAACAAACGTGATGTGCTACAAGCTATTAAAAATAGTTTGAAAGCCCATAGAGAAGCGTTTGACAATGCCCAAGACCAAAACGAAAAATCAATGATTTCTCGTCGTTTGCAAATTATTAATGATTTCTTGAACAAAGGAATTATGCTGGCACGTGGATTTCATGTTTCTAAGGCTAAGTTTGAGCTATTTGCCGAAAAGATTGAAAGCTTATTTTTGAACACTCTTCATCAGGGTATGAAATACCAAGATGTAAGAGCACTGACAGAGATAATGCTTCTCTTTTTACAATATATCGAGCTAAGCCAGGGTGCTAGAAACTTTAATAATGGTCTTTCTTACTTGGCTAAGGTTAAATTTGAGTACATCGTTTCAGTAATTGAGCCTTAATAGCTCAACCCATTAGCCGCCCCCATCGCAACCTTACACTGTCAAAAGCTAAAGCTAAAGCTAAAGAACTAGCTTTAGCTTTAGTTTGAGGCTCTGAGCATGGGGGCAAGCTAAGAGTTTTAATGTGCTTTATGACTCTTCTGGCTCTAGCTGGGCTTTTACATGGATTTTATTGCTATCCTTCCTACCATGTAATGCTACAAACCAAAACTCTTATCACTCAATGCCACCTAACTTCTTAGAGATCAACACCTTTACCCGCATGTAAGATTTAGCCAACTAAAGGGCTGCTTTTGCTCAGAGGCTAGGAGCTTATGCAAAAAATGGTTTAGTATCGCCATTGAGTTGTTGAACGGTTGAGCGGGCGCTTTGTTTTGATGCTACCTACAGCTATGTTCCACACTTAAACCTCAAATACAGCATTAACTTGCCTGACTGCCTTGCAATGCTTAATAGCAAAGCTCTTGGTGCTAAATGCTGCCTTATTTCTTAGAGCTCAACGCTTTTACCAGCTTGTAATACTTGGCCTACTAAAGGGCTGCTTTTGCACTGATACTAAGCGCTTGTGATAAAAAAATGGGTTTAGTATCGCTATTGAATTGTTGAACGGTTGAGCGGGCGATTAGTATTGAACTAGCGCTTTTTCTAGGGAGCTATTTGCTACTATGTCCTACACCCAAAACCAAAAATAGAGCAATGATGCATAAGGCAAGGCCAACCCAATTCTTATCAATGATAAGTTTGATTATGGCCATGGCCACCAAACCTAAAACTAAGATAACTACACCATTCATAATATACACCTTGTTTAGCTAGCGCTCTTGTAGACATAAGTTAAGATAAGCTTACCATATTCTTGGCAAGCGCAAGATGTAAGATTAGGTTAAGTTGGGTCAGGTAAGATAAGGTAAGTAATAATCCTTATGAGCTTCCCTTCTTTTTAATTAAGACTCCCAACACAATAGAGTACTTGGTCTTGGCTTAAGACGAGGCTTTTCTATTCCTATACTTACAAGCCATGCCTAATTTGCTGATGGTGGTCTTGATTTATTTCCAATAATGGCCGCACATATGGCTACACATGATTGGTATATGCAGTCTTGCCTAATGATGGGCACGGCCTTTAGAGAGCATTTTGCTTTGCTTTGTTTGGTCTTACGTGCTTTTAGAGACATGACTGGTTTTGGTAAACTAAAGTTAATAGCTAAGTTTTCTTAAGGAAATATTGTGATATGTACTATTTTTTAGCTCACAAGAAATTATTAAGCCGCATGCTTGATTTAGGGCTTTTTGATGAGTTGTTTGCCAGCATTGAAAAATACACTGCTGGAGATGCTAATGCCAAGCGCTATCTTCAAGAGTGTGCTCAAGCATATGAGATTAATATTAACTTTCCTCGCAAGGACAAATTTACCAAGGAGCTTCATTTTTCCTTGTTTTTTGAGGCAATTTATAATTACATTAATATCAGCTCCATTCATGTAATGTATACCCTCTTAACAGAGAAGAACGATATCTACTACTTTGATGGTAATCTTGAGGATATTGAGGCAACCTTAAATAAGATAACTGATGAGCACTTAAATCAGGTTCTTGAATGCCTCGATTATAATGTTCTGTTAGATTATGATTTTGCTAAATTCAAAGTAACTGTTGAAGAGGAAGATCTTAAGCATTATGTTGAGAACCTTCCTAAGGCTCGCAGTATTTATGACCTAAACCTACCGCCAGACTTTCCTTTCACTGCATTTGAAAACTTTAGGTATTTAGGCTATAGCAATGAAGCTTTAAACTCAAAGTTTGGCTATTTAAATAATACTGCCTACGACCTTCTGCAACCAAAGAATAAGTTTAATGCAAATTCCGCTACCAGCGCTCATAAAAGACGAGTCAATAAGCGCACTGCTAAGGCTAAAGAAGTTTCCAACAAAATCGCTGCTGCAAACTTAGGCTATCGCTTGAGCGATGACCTGCCTTTGAGCTATTTCCAGCCAAGCAAAAGCGCTGACTTTGGCTTTAACCTAATTAAAAACTTAGATCTCTTTGGCTTACATTTAATCTTAGTAGCTCAAAGAAGAAAGTTTTATTTCGAAGCTACCTTGTGCGACGAATACAGATGCAACTTTGATCCCCTTGAGCACCTTGATCTCAATACGTTAGTGTCTTTACATGATAAGGCCGTTAAGGCTTGCCAAGCTTATCAAGCAGCATGCTCATCACAAACCAATACACCGCAATTGCATACTAAGTGTTTCAGTACCTATCTTGTGCGCAACGCTGCTTTGGCTGAATATGCAGGATTTTACAATAATTTATTTGCAGACTTTGGCTTATTTAGCTATCAGCTTAACCATGACGATCAACCTTGGTTTATTACAAAACTTTTTTATAATCTCAATCTTGTATATGAGCCATTAATCAATTTTTGTCAGGATAGCTGCAAAAAAGAGCTCTTGTTTTTATTTACCAATAGCCCTAATAAAGCACTTGATGTCATGCGCAATTTTGATAATAGCCTCATTGAGGTGCTTAACAAGCGTGCACCTTTGACCATTTATCAAGCTTGCTCTAAATTTGCCTCAACTTTCAACAGCATTGAGTCAACCCATCCACTGACAGCTGACTTTAAAGACATTGCTCAAAAAGTTTTAAATTACTCTCAAGAGCTTAAGGTTGTTTACCCTCAATTCCCATTTCCAATTGAGTTGGATAATTATGTTTATACTCCACATAATTACCATTTTGATCGCAACCAGACAGCTCTAATAATAAAAGACAGTTTTTCCCTTAATGCCCCTTCCAAGTTTAACCTTTGCTCTCAAGTTCTAAAGTTAAACCTGAATCTTAATGATTACGCACTCATTTTTAATTGTTTATCGATAGTTTTAGATACGATTAACGATGCTCACCTACAATTATTTGCTTTTAAGAGTGATAATCAAGGCATGCCCGCTCTATTTAATTGGTATGGAGATAACAGCAATGAAGTTGATGCCATCTTCCCTATCTATAAGAAATGGTGCGCACTCCCTGTAGTGGCCAAATTAGCTGATGCACATAAGCACTGCTTAGAGTTGCTGGTTCTTATTATGGATCTTAAAGGTGAGCTTCATGAGCTTTATCAAGACCCTTACTTTGTGCAATTGCTCAAGAACACTGATTCTTATGACGAAAAGTTTGCTCAATCGTTAAATGATGACCAAACACTATCAAAAGAACCAACTAAGCTTAGCTCACAAGACAATGTGCTTTTAAATAAGGCTACTGTTAACTTTTTAAACTACGTAAATGAGTTTACTAAAAACTATTATGAGCTCTTAGATACTTCTGTAGATTTCGTTAACGAAATTGTGGGCAATATCCCAAACAATTCTAGAATTACTTACTACTCTGTGATTAATGGTATGAAGCTTATATTAAGCTTTGTCCATTATTTCTCTTACAGTTTGATAGTAAATCTTGGTGATATTCCTCAAGAGCTTAAAACTAAGTTTGCTAGCCATGAGCAAGACTACGAAAACTCAAAGATTAATGTCCTTTTCTACAATAGCATTAAAGAAGTTATCTTCATTTTTTCAGGCAAGACCATAAACAATTTTACCCGTAGTTACTCATCCTATTGGAACTATCAAGAGGCTGACTCCTTTAAGAAATACTATTCTCTAGTATGCCCTGATATACGTTTAGGTTTGTTGCATAAAGCTGATACCTACGCTTTACTTGCTATGGAGCGCTTATTAGCTCTTAATCCTAACTTAGATGCCAAGGACATAGTAAAGATTAAGCAATCTGTTGTCTGTGAAAATGATTTTTCACAACTGGCCATTAGGTTTGCAGCTAATCTCACATATATAGTGCTTAGCTCTATAGGATGTTGTTTAGTTAATTACATTGCCAAACTAACTACTAAAAAGAGTGTGGTTGCACATATAAATGAAATTAATCTTCTAGTCAGCCTCGTTAAGCGTTTATCGACTACGGCTCCTTTAGAGGGTTATGCTCTTTCTTTGCGCTCTCAAGCTAATGCTGATAATAATTTCCTAATGGAAAATTATGAGTTTAGAGCCGTTTTGGGGCAATACCTCGGTCCATTAAAATTTGCCACCCAGGTTGTTTTACACCCTAACTATGCAGACTTTAAACTCACTGCAATAAACCATGATAATTTCTTAATAAGATGTATTGATTTCTTCGAGCAACTACTGGCAGAACCTAAAACAGTATTAAGTTATCTCAACCCTCTTGAGCTTAAAAAGCATATATTTAAACTCCCTGAGGTAAGAAATGTTTCATCTGCTCCTTTTTATGGCCCTGTAGTGTTTAATTTCCCTAATTACTCAAAGGCAGTCTTAAAAGAAACCAATGATGATAAAAATACAGTTGGCGTATTTTTAACTTTATTTGGAAAAGAATTTACCGAAGCACTTCACCCACGTGTTTACTTTGAGCAGGTCGCACCTAATACCAATTGTCTCAATTTTTACCCTCATCATATGAGAAAGATTGAATGTAAGCCTATTGTTGCCAAAGCGCTCAATGAAATGCTTACAGAGTTAAGTGACGATGCTATTGCGAGCGCCCTTGAGTCAATTGACATTTATCAGGGTATTGATAAGAGCGTTGATAATTGGAACGCTTTAGAATATGACATTCGAGCTTATCCATACTTTGGAGAACCATTCTATAGTGCTCCTGCTCAAGCCCCAGTGGATGAGACTGAGGACAAGAGTGAGGCTGATGATGGTTTTGGCGATAATGATGGTGAGGGTGACGCTCCACTTGCTCGCAACAAGAATGATGTCCTACAAGAGCTCGAAAATAATTTGAAAGCCCATAGAACCGCCTTAGACAAGGCTCAAGACCAAGACGAAATATCAAAGCTATCTCGCCGTTTGGCCATGATTGATGACTTCTTGTTCAAAGCAATGATGCTAGCACGTGGATTTCATTCTGCTAAGGTAGACTTTGAGATATTTACTGACAGAGCCTCTGAACTCTATTGTAGCTTTGTATATCAGGGAATGCATATAGAAGAAGTTCAGGCACTCTCATCAGTCATGCTTCTCTTTTTAGACTATATTGAGCTGATCTGGTCTGAAAGAGCCTTTAATAATAATCTTTGCAACGTGGCTAAGGTCAAAGCTGATTATATCCCTTAAGGAATTGAGCCTTAATACGCTCAAACTGTTATCTGCCTCCATCGCAACCATTATCCAAAGCTAAAGCTTGTGCTTTTGCTTTTGCTCGAAGCATGGGGGCAAGCTAATAATTTTAATGAGCCTTATGAAAAGCCTAGCTCTCATGTTTTTTCACATGAATTTTATTGCTATTATATTGTTGACTTATGCAACACTAAGGCAATTTTTAACCAAGGGAAATATTCTAATATGTACTTTTTTTTAGCTCACATCAAAATATTAAGCCGCATGCTTGAATTGGGGCTTTTTGATGAGTTTTTTGCCAGCCTTGAAAAATACACTAATGGTGATGTCCAAGCAAAGAGCTATCTCCAAGAATGCGCTCAGGCTTATAATATTAATATCAACTTTCCTCGCAAGGACAAGTTTACCAAGGATATTAATTTCGAATTATTTTTTGAAGGTATCTACGGTTACGTTCATTCACACTCAATGCATGTATTGTATACCCTTTTAGAAGAGAATGATGGTTTCAACTATTACGAGGAAAATCCTGAGGATATTCCAGACTTGTTAGACCATGTATCAGATGAGGAGTTAAAAGAGGTTGTTGAAAATCTGGATTATGATGATATCTATGACTCTGCTTTTGAATGCCTCGAAGACACTATCGATGAACAAGACCTGCAAGATTATACTGACGATCTTCCTGAGGCAAAGAAGCTTTTTACTGCAAACTGCTCCAAGGACTATCCATTTTTCTTTTTCGAAGACTGTAAGTTCTTAGGTTTGAATAAGAGCTCTTTATTTACAAAGTTTAGCTCTTTAAATTTAACTGCTCATGATCTATTGCAGCAGCAGCAGAAAAATAAATCAAATGCCATTTCTGCTACCAGTGCTCACAAAAGACGTGTCAAGAAGCAATCTGCTAAGACCAAAGGAGTTACCAATCAGGTAGCTGGTGTAAACTTAGGCTATCGCTTAAGCGATGACCTACCTTTGAGCTACTTCCAGCCAAGCAAAAACGCAGACTTTGGCTTTAACCTTGTTAAAAACATTGATCTTTTTGGCCTACATTTACTCTTAGTGGCCCAAAGAAGAAAGTATCATTTTGAAACTACTTTAAGCGATGAATATAGAGGTGACTATGATGCCATTGCTGACATTGACCTTAATGAATTAGTGTCTCTACATGACAGCGCTGTAAAGGCTTGTCAAGAGTATCAAACTGCTTACTCAGCAGCAATTACTGCTCCGCAATTGAGAACCAAGTGCTTTGGAGCCTTTCTCAACCGCAACCATGCCTTAGTTGAATACGCTCGCTACTACAATGAAATTTTTGCCGAACTAAACATCCACATTCATCAGATCAATGATGATGACCATCCGTGGTTTATTTCCAAAAAGTTTTTCAATCTTAATTTGATATCCGAGCCTATATTCTGGTTTTGCGACATTTGCTATGACTACGATCTCTTTTATTTATTTACCAATAGTCCAAAAAGAGCTCTCGATTTCATGCGCAATATGGACAACAAACTCATTGAGGATCTCAATAAGTGTGCTCCTATGACCATTTATCAAGCTTGCTCTAAATTTGCTTCTACTTTTGACAGCATTGAATCAACACATCCTCTGGTGGTTGATTTTAAGGCTATTGCTCAAAAAGTATTAAATTACTCTCAAGAGCTTGAATCCATTGGCTATCTAAAGTTTCCTTATGCCATTGAGTTGGATAATTACACTTATCAACCAGGTACTTACCATATTGACTTTAATTACTCATGTCAGATTAAGAGAGAATTTGATTTAGATCCTGATAAATTCAATACTCGTTCTAAAACATTAAAGCTAAACTGCCAGCCAAATGATTATGTGTTCATTTTTAGTGGCCTGTCTTTACTATTAGACGCAATCAACGATTATCACATACAGCTCTTTGCTTTTAAAACCAAGACTCAGGGCATTCCTGCCATATTTAATTGGTATGGCGACAACAGCAAAGATGTTGATATCATCTTCCCTATCTACAAGCAGTGGTGCAACCACCCTATAGTGGCAAAATTAGCTGATACGCATAAGCGTTGCTTTGAGCTGTTGGTTCTTATTATGGATCTTAAAGGTGATCTTCGTGAGCTTTATCAAGACCCATACTTTGTTACCCTGCTTAAGCAAACAGACTCTTATGATGAAGAATTTGCTAGCTCTTTGGCTAACAACAATGAGGATGACGCTGGGGATGCACCAAAGCTTACCAAGCAAGAAAATGTTCTTTTAAATAAAGCCATTGTTAACTTTTTAAAAACCGTTGATGAGTTTGGCCAAAGCTTTTTTGAGTTTACTCATAATTCAATCCCTTTTGTTAACGAAATTTTTGCTCAAGCTCCTAATTCATTTCAGCTTTACTACAACTCAATTGTTGCAAAACTAAATAATATACTGAGCGTCGTGTATTATTTTTCTAACAGTTTGATTATTAGCTTAGATAATGTTCCTCAGGAGCTGGCAGTAAATTTTGCTAAGCATAAGCAAGACTACGAAAACTCTGAGATTAATGCTCTTTTCTATCAAAACATTAAAGAAACTATCTTTATCTTCTTGGGCAAAATTATGTGCAATTTTGCCCGTCATTACTCATCATTCTGGAACTACCAGGACTTAGCATCTTTTAAGAAGTACTACACATTAGTATGCGCAGACCAGCGCACAGATATCATATATGATGCTGATTTCTTCTCTATTTTAGGTATTGATCGTATGTTAACGCTAAATCCTAACTTAGATGAAAAGGAAGTAGCAAAAGTTAAACAGTCTCTTGTCTGTGAGCACTTATTTTTAAGAATGCTCATTGAATCATTGGACTCGCTCTCTTATCAAGTGCTCTGTTGTATAGGCTGTTGCTTAGTTAATTATGTTGCCAAACTTACTACCAAAAAGAGTGTAGTTGAGCATATTGATGAAATTAATGTGTTGCTGAGCATTACCAAGCATATAAAGAGCTTAGCTCCTTTAAAAGGCCAAGGTATTTCTCTACATTCACAAGCAGTGATAGAACACTTTTTCTTAACTGAAAACGATGAGTTTAGAGAGATTATTAATAAATATCTCACTGCTATGAAGTTTGCTACCAAGGCTGTTTTACACCCTGACTATACAGAGTTTAAACTCGATAGCTTAAATCATGAAAACTTCTTAGTAAGATATGTTTATTTCTTGGAACAGCTACTTGCAGATCCAGCAACAGTATTAACTTATATTAATCCTGATGCCATCAGAGAGCATGCTTTTGTCCTTACCAGGGGTGTATATGCCTCCACTGCACCATTTTACGGTCCTGTGGTATTAAATGTTCCTGTTTGCACTACCCCTATTATGGACGAACATAGCTATTACAAGAATACTGTTCCAGTATTTTTAACCTTATTTGGCAAGGAGTTTACCGAAACTTTCCATCCTCGTGTATTCTCTGAGAATCTTGAGCCAGGCTCTGATATTAGCGAATATTTCTCTTACAGAAAGAAAGCCATTCAATGTAAGCCTGTTGTTGAACGAGCTCTCAATCAATTGCTTAAAGAGGTCAGCGATGAGTCCATTGCCAACGCTCTTGAGTCAATTGATATTTATCAAGGCGTGGACATGAGCGCTGATAATTGGAGCTACGAGGAGTATAGCAATCAGGTTAAAAAGAACATTGAAACTCCTATTTGCAAGGATGATGAAGACGAGGACGAGGACTATGACGATGACGATATTGATTTTTTTAATCTGCCAGCTGATCCAAATTTAATGGAGCTCATACTGGCAATGAGGGCTTTTGAAAGAACTTTTAAGAATTAATAAAGCTGCATTAGCATAGCTAAATCAATTAATAATCCTGACCTCTGACACCTCCTCTAGGCTAACTTCTCTAAGTTTTACAGGAGGTGTCATTTCTTTATGAGCAAAGCTCTTTTCTATCTTTATTTCCCCTACCTTTTGCTAATTAGTAATGGCAAAAATTAAGCACTGCTTATATGCCATACACCTTACCAAAGGCAAGCTCACATTGTTTTCTATAAAAGCTTATAGGTAGGCTTATATGAAGGCTTCCATACCCAAATTGTCTAGGAGTACCTTTAATGCTTACAATATTAGCCTTATCTCTGACATAGGGGAGACATTCAATTATTTACGTTAAACTAACAGTTTTGTTGTATGTTGAGGGTCATTTATACGAATTTATTACCTTCCCAACGCAAAATCTAAGCAAAATTTGATAAATAACCAACTGTCTCCCCTATGTCTGTTATCTCCAAAAGAATAGTATTTAATTGCATTTTTCTATTTAAATTTTAGCTTTTAGTAAAATTTTTCCCGAGGCAGCATCAAAAAATATTGCACAATTGTCTATTGACCTCAAAAAGCTATTATTCACCCTGCCTACTCTTTGCTACTTACCATCATCATTAATGTTGATTGAAAAAATTGCCTGCATTATGGGAAATAAATAAGTTTGCTTGGTATTATTTAATTTTGTATTAGACATAAGGGAGTCAATCAAAAAGTTAAGTTAAACTAACATTGTTGATTGCAAGTCGGCGGTCATTTATCAAAGATTGGGGTCTGCTCAATCACAACAGCTAAGCCCTGAACTATGCATACTAAAACAACCTCGAAACAGTTTTGCCTTATATATCATGTTTATCAAAAAATCGTATAGCTTACCTAACAATAGGTTAACCTCTAATCTTGTGCCATGAAAACTTGATATATATGGGATTTTATTAAAATTTGTTGTTTGGAGATTACTTTAGAATGCACAGTTGAGCCAAGCTCATTGTGATAAATAACCACTTGTTTCCCCCTATATCTGATTTATGCAACATTAAGACAAATTTTTCTGTAGGAATTATTCTGATATGTACTTGTTTTTAGCTCACAAGAAATTATTAAGCCGAATGCTTAAATTGGGGCTTTTTGATGAGTTCTTTACAAACATTGAACAATACACATCTGGAGATGCTTCGGCAAAGAGCTATCTTCAAGAGTGTGCTCAGCCATATGAAATTAATATTAACTTTCCTCGCAAGGACACATTTACTAAGGATATTAATTTCTCCTTATTTTTTGATGGTATTAACGCTTATGTGGATTTACACTCGATCCATGTCATGTATACCCTTTTATTAGATGAGGGCTTAGACTACACAGATGATCGTTGTGAAATTTTCTATTGTTTAGATGATGTATCTGACGAGCAGTTAAAACAGGTTCTTGAAGATCTGGATTTTGATGCACTCCATGAAGATAGTTTTGATGAACTTCGATTCCTTCTTGAAGGAGAAGACCTGCAAGATTATATTGACTATCTTCCTGAGCCAGAGCATCTTGATTTTGACAGATGCTCTGAGGACTATCCATTTACTTTTTTTGAAGATGTAAGACACTTAGATTTTTCTGAGGATGATTTAGTAGCAAAGTTCGACTTTTTGAATTTTACTGCTAAAGATCTCTTGAAGCAGATGAACAAGTCAAATGCCAACTCTGCTACCAGTGCTCACAAAAGACGAGTAAAGAAAAGCTCTGCTAAGGCCAAAGCTATTACCAATAAGGTAGCTGCTGTCAACTTAGGCTATCGCTTAAGTGATGACTTGCCTTTTAGCTATTTCCAGCCAAGCAAAAACGCTGACTTTGGCTTTAACCTTGTTAAAAACCTTGATCTCTTTGGCTTACATTTAATCTTAGTAGCCCAAAGAAGAAAGTATCATTTTGAAACTACTTTAGGCGATGAGTATAGAGGCAACTATGATGCCATTGCTGACATTGACCTTAATGAATTAGTGTCTTTACATGACAGCGCAGTTAAGGCTTGTCAAGAGTATCAAACAGCTTGCTCAGCAGTAACAAATGGCATGCAATTTAGATCCAAGTGTTTAGGTGCCTATCTTAACCGCAACAATGCCTTAGCTGAATACGCACGCTTCTATATTGAAATCTTTGATGAACTAAGTGTATACGACCATCAAATTAATGATGATAAACATCCATGGTTTTATTCCAAAAAGTTCTTCAATCTTAATTTGATAGCTGAGCCTCTATTCTGGTTTTGTGATACTTGCTATACCAAGGATCTCTTCTATTTATTTTCCAATAGCCCGAATAAAGCTATTGATTACATGCGCCATAGAGACAATGACCTCCTTGAGGACTTCAACGATAATGCTCCTATGACCATTTATCAAGCTTGTTCTAAATTTGCCTCCACTTTTGATAGCATTGAGTCAACTCATCCTGTGACGGCTGATTTTAAGGCTATTGCTCAAAAGGTGTTAAATTACTCTCAAGAGCTTGAATCCATTGGTTGTCTCAAGTTTCCATATACCATTGAGCTTGATAACTACAGTTATCAACCAGGTACTTACAAATTTGAACTTAGTCAAACATACCAACTCAAAAGAGACTTTGCGGTAGCGTTAGCGCCTAATACATTCGATATTCACTCTAAAACGCTCCAGCTAAACTGCCAGCCAAATGATTATGTATTCATTTTTAGTTGCCTGTCTTTACTATTAGACGCAATCAATGATCATCATATACAACTATTTGCTTTTAAGACCAAAACTCAAGGCATTCCTGCCATATTTAATTGGTATGGCGACAATAGCAAAGATGTTGATGTTATCTACCCTCTTTATGAGCAGTGGCGCAACCACCCTATAGTGGCTAAATTAGCTGATGCGCATAAGCGTTGCTTTGAGCTATTGGTTCTTATTATGGATCTTAAAGGTGAGCTTAATGAGCTTTATCAAGACCCATACTTTGTTGCATTACTCAAGATCACAGATTCTTACGATGAAGAATTTGCTAACTCTTTGGCTAACAACAATGAGGATGATGCTGGGCTTAGCACTCAAGAAAACGTGCTATTAAATAAGGCCATTGTTAACTTTTTAAAGACCGTTGATGAGTTTAGCCAGAGCTTTTTTGAGTTTACTCATACTTCTATCCTTTTTGTTAACGAAATTTTTGCTCAAGCGCCTAAAAAAACTCAGTCTTACTACAACTCAATTGTTGCAAGACTTAAGAACATAACTTACATTGTCCAATATTTCTCTAACAGTTTGATTGTCAGCTTAGATAATGTCCCAGAGGAACTTAAGCCAAATTTTGCTAACCATAAGCAAGATTACGAAAACTCTGCGATTAATGCTCTTTTCTATCAAAGCATCAAAGAGACTATCTTTATCCTCTTTGGCAAAATGATGTGCAATTTTGCGCGCCCTTACTCTTCATACTGGAACTACCAAGATATAGAGTCTTTTAAGAAGTACTACTCTTTGGTATGCGCAGACATTCGTAATGAATCAGTTTATGATATGGATTACTTTGCTATATTTGGCCTTGATCGTATGTTAGCGCTCAACCCTAACTTAGATGCAAAGGAAGTGGCAAAAGTTAAGCAATCTTTTGTTTGTGAACACGTATTTATACAAGTACTCATTAACTATGTGTCTAAGCTCTTGTATCAAGTACTGTGTTGTATAGGTTGTTGCTTGGTTAATTATGTGGCCAAACTTACTACTAAAAAGAGTTTGGTTGAACACATTGATGAAGTTAATGTGTTAGTAAGCATTATCCATAAGCTAAAGAGCTTAGCCCCTTTAAAAGATCATGCTACTTCTTTGTATTCACAAGCAGGCGAAGAGCACTTTTTCTTAACAGAAAATAATGAGTTTAGAGAGATTGTTGGTCAATATCTCAATACCTTGAAATTGGCTACTCAGGCTGTTTTACACCCTAACTATGCTGATTTTAAACTCGATAGCTTAAATCATGAGAATTTCTTAGTAAGAAGTGTTTATTTCTTTGAGCAGTTGCTCGCAGATCCTGCAACAGTATTAACCTATATTATTCCTGATGCTATCAAGGAGCATGCTATGGGCATTTCAAAGGGAGTATATGCTTCCTCTGCTCCGTTCTATGGGCCTGTAGTATTTAATTTTCCTACTTGCACTCGCCATATTATGGAAGAAGCTGCTGTTAAAAAGAACAACGTTCCTGTATTTTTAAGCTTATTTGGCAAAGAGTTCACTGAAACTTTCCATCCTTGTGTTCACTTTAGGGGTATTGAGCCTGGCACTGATTGCAATAAATATTTCTCTCCTAGCAAGCACCAAATAAAATGTAAGCCTGTTGTTGAACGAGCTCTAAATCAATTGCTTAAAGAGGTCAGTGATGACTTCATTGCCAGCTCTCTTGAGTCAATTGATATTTATCAAGGTGTTGACATGAGCGTTGATAATTGGAGCTATGAGGAATTTATCAAACAAACTACCTCAAACATTAAAACCACTTATGAAATGGATGACGCAATCGATGATTTTGTTGAAAACACATTTGGTTGGGCTATAAATACCGAAGAACAACTTAGACTATCTAAACCTAAGCTTGAACTACTATCACTGTTTAAAGCAACTTTACTTTTCCATCAGTCATCATTGTCAAATCCTGAATCTGATGATGCTCGAGAATTTACCATTCGCTGCATAAAAAATGCAGATGGCTTTTTGGATAAAGCAATTTTGATAGCTCGCGAATGTAGAGCTAATCATGATACGCTTGCTAAGGCTAGCGACAAGATTACCAGTATTTATCCTACCTATTTAAGACCAGGTATGCACATGGCAGAAGTAAAGTTTCTTCAAGCCACGATGACATTTTTCTTAAAATATATTGAATGTGGCTATGATGATCCAACCTTTAATAATGATCTTAATCTCGTAGCTAAAGTAAAAGATTCTTTTATGAAAACAATCTTTATGAAGTAGCAGCTGTCACAGCTAAGCTCAAGATATTTTAAGCATTCTACATACATCTTGAAACCTAAGATTTGCCTTAACTAAATAAGGTGCACTCTAAGGTACCACTGATGGTAGAAAGCTTATAAATGATTTATTTAAGCCATTGTTCAATGCTTGTTGGGCAGATTATCTAAAGATTATAATCGCTCACAATCCATATACTCATGGGTTTACTATGCAAGCACGACAATGGCTTTTTCATTATGATTTTACTCTTAGACCTACCCTTTCCTAATTTAGTTGCCTTTAGGCTTCACCAAGAAGCTCCTCTTATAAAATCCCTATGACAGCCAATTATAGTTGTAATGGCACCAATCAAGGTATGGAAGCTCTAAGCTCACACTTATGAGCTAATTGCTCTTACTACCAGGAACTAAGAACTTAGCTTAGCTTAGCTTAGCTTAGCTGATATAGCTTTTTTCATACGATTACCGTCACGACAATAAGTGTTTATGGTGGTAATAGATAGATAGAGTTCTATAATTAAAGAGCGATAAGGCTAAAGGTAATCTCTTAGGCCTGTATATTGATTCCATCCTAAACCGCAGGAGGTTTATATGGTCGATAGTAAAAAACGCTCCAATCTTTCGGCAAAAGCTTTGGCTAATAGAAAGTTCTTAATTTCCTCTTGGTCATCATGCTTTCCCAAGCGCCCGCCCTCAAATAAGCAAGAACTCTATGCTAATGCTAAAGAGTATTACGCAAAGCTTAATAATGGCGGAATATTTACTTGTTCTGGTGGTGATTTATCTGCCTGCATTCACGAGCTCAAAGAGATCTACAAGAGCTCTAACCCTAATACTCTCTTAAGCAGTTCTCGCTATGATCCCAACGCTGTTCCTAATAGCAATCTCAATGTTGCCCTTGATGAGCTGGGCAATGAACTGACAAGAGTAGCAACGGACTATCAAAACTATTTGATTAAGTCTGTTTCAATGATTGTTGGTAGCCAGATTAACTTTAAACTGCACTCCATTATGGAGCAAAACCAAGAAGCTAAAGTAAAGCTTGAAAAAGCCCTCGCTCTCTTAAGAGCAAACAACATTGAGTTTGATGCTTGTGAGTTTGCTCTGTCTGAGCCAAGAGCTCCCCCTCTTGATAAGCATTTAAACCATGCTCCATACCATCATGAGGCTACTTTCTGCCACAGTATGGCCAACAAAAGCCAGCAAGCTTTAAATGCTGTATTGCACAATGTAATCCCAGTCTTAGATCAATCTATTGATAAGCTCCTAAAGGACAGCTCTGACTTAGCCACGAAAGTAGCAACTAATGCTGACAAGCCACCTTATGAGCAAGCTAACCTGCCAGCAGCTGCTAATGCCGATACAACCACAGACAAAGACACAGCCACTGCCACTGCCTCAGCTGTAGCGGCCAAGGGCTCAACCCCATCATCAACAGATCAATCCCTTAGCCATAATCTTGCAAGTAGTATTAGCTCTCTAAATAGTAATATCACTGAGCTTAACAAGCTTCTTGCAAACATGACTACAGCCTTGGTAAACAGCAACGGCAAAAACAAAGACAAAGACAAGCAACCCGTTTAAGTACCAAAAGATGCCGATTAAGCACTCCAGTATCTTTAGCTATTGCAGATGCAGATGCAGTTGCTAATGCATATGCTGCTAAAACATAGCCATCGGAAAAACAAGTCTTTAATCGATGCTGCTAAGTCGGCCTTACTGGTGCAGTTAATAATAGAGCGGGCGGGCGCTCCTTTTAAGCTTACTAAGAGGCCCTCAAAAGTTACGCCTCATATGAGGCCATCTAAGTTGAGCCTTAGGGCTTAAGAGTTAAGAGAATCGAACTTTTCCACCTAACAAGATCAACTAATACTGCTTTAAAGCACCCGCCCTTGCCCCTATAATTTGCTACACAATTCCCATTCGACAAGCTCATGAGCGCTCGCCAAGATATCATAGCTTGTGCTTTAAATCTTGCCCATGCTTGGCATTACTTAGCTTGTCTTAGATTTGATTTGATTTGATTTGATTTGATTCGATTAGATTAGCGTGGCTTGGCTTAGCTGGGCTTACATTCCTAATAAGCAAGCCTGATACGCAATTTACAGTTCTGTTCAAGTTCGATGGTGTTTACTTTGATTGTGAGCACAGAGGTCATATGGAGCATACATACTAAATGAGCTTTGTTTTACCTCTCAGAGACCCGTCCTGCCTGACATGCCCTCTTCCTGGCTCGCTTTACTTTCTTAGTTTATTGTTTGCTTGTTTACTTACTTATTTACTTAGTTAGTTAGTTAGTTGCATGTATGCTGGCTTGCATATATGCTTGCTTACCACTCTTAAGTAGTTCCTAAAAAATAGCAATGTTCGCCACTGACAATACTGGTTGTGAATACTTATTTCAGGGGCCATCAATTAGAAAATCTGCTTTGCAGACAGCTATGTTTTTAGCTTTGTTTGTTTTGCCCCTAATTGCTTACCACCTACTCCCTACCACGAACCACCAGCAAGCATTGCTTAGAAGTGAAATTGAACTTACATTGCCTCTCTTATCTCAACCTTAGCCTGTAAGCTTTTGCACACAGTAGTTATGGAAGCTGGGGATGGATCTGGGGGTGAGGCTTTATCTGGAGCTAAGTCAAGGCAAGTTAATCCCATAGCGAGGATGGGAATGAGTTTTCAATTTGGCGATTTACAAGCTTTTATGATTTATGTTCAAGCTAACGCAAACGGCCTGTCTTGGACTAAAGAGGGCACTCTAATTGACAGTCAAAAGGCAAAGACTCGACATGAGCTTTTAGGTAGACCTTAGCCTCAACACATCCCATGGCCTTGTAAAAAGCTTGGCTCTCTACTGCACTGTGAGCTGAGATATAAAGCTTATGAGCACCTCTTTCTTTGGCCCATGCTTTAGCAATCAAAAATAATTGCTTACCAATGCCATTATTTCTCATATCTTCTGAAACATGGATACTAGACAGGTCGCAGTAGCGATGCTCATCATTAAAGATCTCAGCTTCCACTGAGACAAAGCCTTTGAGCTTACCTTCGTAAAAAGCACCATAAACTATAGTAAACGACATAAATAATTAGGTAATAAATAAGCTTAGTACTACATTCATGTTAAAATAGTTTTAGGTATAGCTCAATATAGTCTCTTAACATGAAAGTACGTAAATTTAAAACTGATATTG
>NZ_JALKIM010000029.1 GCF_023050945.1 Anaerobiospirillum sp. NML120448
ACTGTTATGATGACATAAGCTGTTGTATTATAACTAATACTTTTGTGTTATAGCATAATATAATACAAGGCAGAAATTTTTTGCCCTTATATGGGCTAAAATCGACTATTCTCACGCGTAACTACTATAAAAAATTTCAATAGGTAGCATAGAGCAAAAAGATCCATTAAAATATTGCTCAAATAATACAGGCTAAATTATCATTAGCTATTTGACAGCTTCGTATGAAGTGAAGTCATAATTAAAATATTTCTTGGTCGTAAACTGCTGGAAAATTCAGTAGGCAAATCAGTGAGCACACTACTAAGGTGAGCTCTCATTGGTAAGACCAAATTGGTTAACATAGATGATTCGTCCATAGTTTTATTATGGCTGTGGTGAATACCTGGATTTAGGTTTAGGAGAACAACATTGTCCAGCCTTAAAATTAAGTCTCTTGCTCTTAGCTTGGCAGTTGGCTCTGCTGCATCTTTGATTAGCGCCTGTGGTGTAACAGGTAGTGATAGCTCTGATACCAACCTTATGACTCCAACTGGTTATTATGAGCATGCAGAGGCTAAGGTCTTACCTGATCCTATCAAGACTGCGCCAGGAGTAGCTTTATATAAAGATAATGCTTTTGCTATTCCAGCTGTTACTCCAACTGAAGTTAGCGAAGGTTTAGTTGGCGAAAATATGGATGTTCGCCCTCCAGTAGTTTCTCAGGTTTCAGAGTCTGGTGTTGACATCTTAAATAAGGGTGAAAGTGCCGTAGTTTGGTTCTTACCTTACAATAGTTTTAATGTCACCAATGAAGAGACCGCTTGGAGATATTTAAATTCTTCATTGTCATATTTAAAGCTACCAATTGCTAGCCGTGATGATACTCAATACGTAATTAGAACAGCAGAGTTCAATTACAATGACTTTGGTGAGCCATATGATGATATTTCTAAGGATTTAGAGGCATCATCTTTTAGCCAAACTTATGAAATTCAAGTAGGCCACGCTCAGCAAGGACAAATTGGCTATTTCATTACTTTATTAAGTTCCAAGCACAGCAAGAGCTCTTTTGAGCTTACCCCAGTACAAAAGAGCAGCTTTACTGTAGGCTTTGGTAACACCTTAATTAAAGCATTATCACTACAAGCAAAGGGTGCAGATGTTATTCCTGACTATGTACAGGTAACCTTAGGTCGTGATAACAACGCTCAAGACGCATTAGTAGTTAGTGCTCCATACAATACCACCTGGAATGTAATGCGTGGTACCTTAGAACAGTATGGTATGAGTGTTGAGGAGTATTCTATTTCTCGTTCTACCTTCACCATTAAGGTAAGCGAGGAGGATTCTGATTTCTATCGTAATTTAGGAATTGAGCCATTCTTATTAGAGTCTGGTGAGTACATTGTGCGTTTAGCTGTATCTGGCGACAACACATTGATCACTTTCTATGATGAGGATGACAAGCCTCTAAATGCAAACAAGGTAGCAGCCTTATACGCTGGCTTCTCTAAGGCACTTGCACAACAATTTGCCTTATATAAGAGCGAAGGCTCTAAATATCTTGATAAATTTGCTGATGAGGATTAAAATTTACAAGGCTTGATAGGGTTCTATCAGGCCTTATTTTTTACTACTTTTCTAGGAAAGCGCCAAAATGGAAAAGAAACAGGAAATTTATCGCGGTAAGGCTAAGTCTGTTTACGAGACTGATGATCAAAATCACTACATCATGTTATTCCGCGATGACACCTCTGCTTTTGACGGTAAGATTATCAAGCAGTTGGATCGTAAGGGTCGTACCAACAACCGCTTTAATTTCTTCATCATGAAGAAGCTTGAAGAAGCTGGTGTTCCTGTACACGTTGAAGAGTTACTCTCTGACACCGAGTGTTTAGTTAAGAAGTTAGAAATGCTCCCAGTAGAGTGCGTTGTTCGTAACGTAGCTGCTGGTTCTATCTGCAAGCGTTTAGGTGTTCAAGAGGGTCTTGACTTAAACCCTCCAACCTTCGAGTTCTTCTATAAGGACGACGAGTTACACGATCCAATGGTAAATGACTCTCACATCATTTCCTTTGGTTGGGGTACTCAAGAGCAGATCGATGAGATGAAGCGTTTGTCTTTCAAGATCAATGAGGTTTTAAAGGATCTCTTTGATAAGGCTGGCTTAATCTTAGTTGATTACAAGCTCGAGTTTGGTCTTTACGAAGGCAAGTTAATCTTAGGTGACGAGTTCTCTCCAGACGGTTGCCGTTTATGGGATAAAGAGACTCGCAAGAAGCTTGACAAGGATCGTTTCCGTCAGGGCTTAGGTGACGTTATTGAGGGCTACGAGGAAGTTGCCCGTCGTATCGGTTGCCCACTCTAATTTATCCTAGCTAGTACAGCAAAGTGTTACTAAGAGCATTTTGCTAGTACGCATACACTTGTTTTATAACTTGTGTAGTGGCCACAAAATTTATTTTGTGGCCACACGTATAAATTCAAACAAGCTTTCCCAGAGCTAAATTTGCTCACTAAATAGTAATACTTTTCTCATTGTAGTTGCCATCAACTATTCAGTCTCTGCTCCCTCACAATCTACTGCATAAAGTTCATTTTTATTTCTTTATTTTTATGTAGTATCTATGAGTCTTAGCTTAAATTTTCTCAAGGCTGTTGAGACTAAATTTAGCCTTTAAGTTAGATTTTTTCTTTCTTGATGATTTTTGACTAGTTCACTACAATAGAAATACAACGTTTTGGAATTTCAGCTTATCGTCGGCTTGGTGATATAAGCTTCTTAGCAGAAGTTTATAATTATCTTTTTACTTAGCTCTTGTCAAAATTAAAAAGCACTAAAATTAGTGTTTATGACGTTAAGCTTTGGGGATATTGGCAAGAGGCGCTATATTAATAAAGTATTATTCAAATACTTGGATTGCGAAAAATTAGGATTTTAAAATGGCAGCAAGAAAGCGTAGAACCAAAATCGTAACTACTTTGGGCCCAGCAACTGATCGTCCTGGTGTTATTGAAGAGTTGATCCGCTCAGGTGCTAATGTAGTTCGTTTGAACTTCTCTCATGGCACTTTTGAGGATCACAAGAAGCGTGTTGAATTAGTGCGTGCCGCTTCTAGCTCCTTACAATTACCTGTTGCAATTATGGGTGATTTACAAGGTCCTAAGATCCGTATTGGTAAGTTTAAAGAAGGCCCAATCTTATTAAAGTATGGCGATTCTTTCGTTTTAGATGCTGACTTAGATCTTAATGAGGGAACAAAAGAGAGTGTAGGCCTTACTTATCAACAATTACCTCATGATGTAAAGCCTGGCGACATTTTATTATTAGATGATGGCCGTATCCAATTAGCTGTTACCAAGATCGAAGGTAACAAGATTTTAACAACTGTTATTGTAGCTGGCCCATTATCCAACAATAAGGGCATTAACAAGCAGGGTGGTGGTTTATCTGCTCCAGCTTTAACTGCTAAGGATAAGCAAGACATTATTCATGCAGCTAAGTTAGGTGTTGATTATATTGCTGTTTCTTTCCCACGTTGCGGTAAGGACTTAGAAGAAGCCCGTCGTTTATTAAAAGAGCAAGGCTCTAATGCTGCTATTGTAGCTAAGGTAGAGCGTGCTGAGGCTGTAGCTTCTGAGGAGGCTATGCGTGATATCGTAATGGCTTCTGATGCTGTAATGGTTGCTCGTGGTGATCTTGGTGTAGAAATTGGCGATGCTAACTTAATGGCCGTTCAAAAGCGTCTCATTAACTTTGCTCGTGGTCTTGATCGTATTGTAATCACTGCTACCCAAATGATGGAAAGCATGATCAAGAGTCCTATGCCAACACGTGCAGAGGTTATGGACGTATCCAACGCCGTGCTTGATGGTACTGATGCTGTAATGTTATCAGCTGAGACCGCTGCTGGTGACTATCCAGTAGAAACTGTACGTGCTATGTCTCAGGTATGTTTAGGCGCAGAGTCTCAGGTTCAAAAGTCTGGCTACCGTGCTGATCGTATCTTTACAACCCCAGAGGAGACCATTGCTGTTTCCTCCATGTTTGCTGCTAACCACTTAGAAGGCATCCATGGTTTAGTTGCATTTACTGATAGTGGTCACTTACCTTTATTAATGTCACGTATTCGCTCTGGTTTACCAATTTTTGCTTTCTCTCGTTCTGAGCAGGCAGTTCGTTGGATGAGCTTATATCGTGGTGTATTCCCATTCGTATTTGATAACTTATCTTACAACAACCGTGATGAGTTATTACGTACTGTAGTTCGCTACTTACAAGATTTAGGTCACGTAAAGACTGGCGACCGCTTAGTAGTAGCTTTTGGTGTAACCATGGGTCAATCTGGTCACACTGACTCTATGCGTGTAGTAACCGTATAAGGTCACAGCAATAAGTTTTAATAGCTTATAGCTAAAAAGGGCATCTTAAGTACACTTAAGGTGCCTTTTTTATTTGCCAGCGACATATGAACACATAATCTTTGCAGTCTCTTACAGACATAGGAGAGACAGTTGGTTATTTATCAAAACTTGCTTAGATTTTGCGTTGTGGAGGTAATAAATTCGTATAAATGACCCTCAACATACTGCAAAACTGTTAGTTAAACGTAAATATTTGAATGTCTCCCCTATGTCAGCTCTTAAGTTTAATTGGCCCACCATCCACTAAAAGTTTACCTCGTTAAAGTAAAAGCTAAGCTCCTAAGCCTCATTTGATTTTTAGCCACCTAAATCACATCTTGTGAGCCACATTTTGCATCACCATCAACATCAGCCTTTATGGCGCTTATTGGCCTACAGCCTTAATAATTCTCATAAGTGCTTACTCCCATTCATCAATACCTAGCCTCAAGGGCAATGTCCTCTCTTAGAGTCCTTAGAGCCTTGTGCTAATGCATATGTCTTCAAGAGTATGGCTTATAGCTTCAAGCGCATGGTTTACAGTTTCAAGAGCGTGGCTTACAGCTTGGAGAGCATGGCTTAAGACTTTGGGCGCAACGATTTGCGCTTTGAGTTGTTGTAAGGATAGGGTGGTGGATAGTGGGATAGACGCTACGGCTAGCGTATGTGGTGATATGGGATTTTTTCAGGGGCCAAAAACAACAAAACCCACAATAGTGGGCTTCATTTAATGGTGGATGCTATAGGACTCGAACCTATGACCCTCTGCTTGTAAGGCAGATGCTCTAACCAGACTGAGCTAAGCATCCATTGCTTTAGTGGTGCACATTATAGAGATATTAATGGCACTTGGCAAGACAAAAAAGAAAAATTTGCCCAATTTTTTAAAGCGGTTGTTAACTACTGATATGAGAGCAAGATAATTCTTTTGCTTGAGGTAAATATGAATAAGACAACCACTATGGTAGCAAAGATGTGATTTTGCAGGGCCCAAAAACAACAAAACCCACAATAGTGGGCTTCATGTAATGGTGGATGCTATAGGACTCGAACCTATGACCCTCTGCTTGTAAGGCAGATGCTCTAACCAGACTGAGCTAAGCATCCATCGATTTGGTGATGCACATTATAGGGAGATTAATAGTACTTGGCAAGCTTTTTATTAAAAATTTTTTAAATAATATTAAGCATGTGCATAGAAAAAGCTAATTTATCTAATGTAATGTAGTGTGCTTGGGGCTGAGCACAGTATTGTTGTGTCTTGGCAGGCCTGCAAACTGGCCAACTAGCATGCTGGCAGGATGGCAGACAGGCAGCTTTGTAGCTTTGAAGCTTTGCTGCTTTTAAGCATAGCTGCATAGCTGCTTGGCTGCATAGCGACATTGCGGCTGTGCAGCATGGCTTTATGGAGGGGATCGGGCATTATCTTCTGGCTTTGCTGCTGGGAGGCTTTGCTGTTTAGTAGGGGTGATTGGGGGATAAGATCAACAAAACTTAGAGATAATAGGTATAATGTTGGCTATTTGTATGGCACCATAGTGCAGAGATAATCTATATTTTTAGCATTTTGTTTTAGTTTCTTTTTTTTTATGACCATATCTGTAGTTCAGGATAATCCATATCGTGTGCTAGGCGTGTGTAGCCAAGTATCTTTAAGGAATATCTCTTCTAATCACAAAAAGATGATGACTGAGGTAATTAAGGGCAAAGAAATTCATTTGTCCTTAGATCTTGCTTCATTCATGAAAGAGCCCTTAAGAACTCCTAGGCGCTTAGATCAGGCAAAAAGTCAGCTTTTGTCTGCTCGTGGTCGTATTTTGTATGCCATGTTCTGGTTTGTTGATACCAATAAGCTAGACCATGCTGCTCTTTATTATTTGACTCAGGGTCAAAGAGAAAACGCAGTTAAGATTCTCCAAAGTCAACAAAGCTTTTCCTCTTATATAAATTTAGCTGTCTTAGCCCTCATTGAAGACCGTTTTGATGATGCTGCAACACTTTATTCTCGCTGTCTGCAAGATGAGGATATGACCCAAGCCTTTGTACAACAAATTATTGGCGATAAATTTAAAGTCAAAGGCGCTTTTTTATTAAGTAAGGTATTAGACGTACTTAATAAGGAAAAAGAAAACAAAGAGCGTGAAGATAGCTCTGATGAGCGCAGTTTTGCTGGTGCGGGCCATGGTGTACGTAATAAAGAGGCTCAAGCCCCTAAAACAAGAGTAAATATTGAAACACCACGTACTTCTTTATTAGAGAACTTAAATCTTAAAAAGCAAGCTGGTAGTTTTGATCGCCATCTAACCGACGCTCTCAATGGTTTAATTGAGCGTATTGCGCTTATTAATCGTGAGTCTGGTATTGAAGATGACTTCTTTGAAGTAGAGCTCAATCCAAACCCAGCAGCACAAATGGTGTTAGAGGAAGTATCTCACTTCTTAGCTATTAACAATAGTGTTATTGAAGCCTTTAGACAGCGTTGCTACGAGGCTAGAGAGCGTAGCTTGTACTTAGATTATGTTTATAACTTAATCTCAGTGGTTAACTATTCTTTCCATCTGTATGCAACTGAGTTGGGTAGACAGTACTCTCCTCATATCGTGCAGCAATTACGTTCTATTATTGCTAAGCTTGAGCGTCTGTACTTTAGATTAAAATCTGATGATTTGGATTACTTTATTTCCTCTTTAAGACGCATTGAGGATGCTCTTCCTTATTATTACGCTATTGCTAATAATTTTGAAAAGTACTATTTGCTTAGTGATGATAAGAACCTCATTAATAATTTCTATGAGTTCCATCGTGCTAGTTCTAGAGTAGTGGATCAATTTAGCGCTAATTTTGGTCTTAAGGGTAGCTACATTGATTGTAGCCTTCACTTGCAAGATATGGTGGTGCGCTATAACGTAAGCTTTATGCTTGTTATGGTAAATCTAGCCTTACGCCATCCTTATAGAGTCAAGTTAACAAAGAATGGTCAAGTTACTGAGCAAGAGCTAAAAGTAGATGAAAGCTCATTGTCTGAATATACTCCTGAGGAAAGTTCTGAGTATAACGACCAAAATGATGACTCTAGTGAGTATGAGGCTCAAAACGCTCAGGATGAGCATAGCAATCAGGATGATGGCTACGATGATGAGCGCCGTCATCAGTATTATGGCCAACAGCGCTTTGCAATGACTGCTGCTAATATGGGCAATGATGCTAGTGCAAGTGAAAGCAATGATGGTAATAAGCAGCCTGCTCCTAAGCTTACCAAGGAGCAAAAGAAGCTTTTAAAGAAACAAGAGCGTGAAAAGAATCTTAAGGAGAGAAAGCGCAGCTCTTATTTCAAGCGCAAGCTTTCTAAGCAGCGCAATAACTTTATTAATATGTTAGAGCGCTATCAAAGTTATTATGTATCAGAGCATACTATGACTTTGTTAGAGATTACTATGCGACAAGTTAAGCGTCTGCCTCCTCCAGTGAGTGTTAAAGGCCTGGTATGGGGCTTAATCTTGATTGGCATTGCTGGTGCTGCTGTTTATTTAAATATTATGTTTAATTAAGATACAAAAAGAGCTTAACTGACCATCAGTTAAGCTCTTTTAGCATTAGTCTTAATTATTTGTAATATTATGATTAGAGAAGCGGTCAATCATAGCGGTAAGGTCGCTGGAGAGATTGGTAATTAAGTTGGTTCCAGCTAAATTGCTATTGTTGCTATGGAGACCCTCTTCATTCATAGAGAGTATGTGCTGTACTTTAATATTAACCTCTTCTGCTGTAGATGAGTGTTGCTGAATAGTGTTGGCAACATTATTGGTCAGCTGCTTAATAGCATTAATACTGTTTAAGATCTCATCAAGCTTTTGATTGGTTAATTGTACTTGAGCCACGCCAGTGCCTACATTAGCGTGTCCTTCCTCTACCATGCTAACAGTTTTACCTGCAATGATTTTAAAGCGATTAATAAGCTCGTGAATTTGAATAGTGGTGCTTTCAGTACGTAAGGATAAAGATCTAACCTCATCAGCTACCACGGCAAAGCCACGACCTGCATCGCCTGCACGGGCGGCTTCGATAGAGGCGTTGAGGGCTAGTAAATTGGTTTGACTAGCAATATCTTTAATTAAAGATGAGGCTTTTTCAATATCATCTACTCGAGATGCTAAATCATTAATAAGGGTACGAATTTCAGAGGAAATAGTGCTAAGTTCATCAATAGCACTCATGGTTAAGCCAGCTACTTCTTTACCTGAGCTTACTAGGTCGGCTACATCTTTAGTATTGCGAGCTGTTTCCATGGAGCTGGAGCTAACATCAGCAATCATATGAGTAATACTTTCACCAATGGACTTCATTTCCATCATAAGCTCATGAGTAACACGAGCTCGCTCTTCAGCTTCATTGACGCTATCAATTTGGCTTTCAGAGCGCATTAGGGCAATATCATTAAGTTTTTTAGCTGAGTAGCGCACGCGAGTCATAATGGTGTCAACCTCTTTTAGGTTGTACATTATGTTGTACACCACCTTAGCTTCCAAGCCAGCTCTATGGGTATAGATAATTTCGTTAATAGTGTTGTTTTGGGATTGGAAGACACCCATAATAAATTTTAAGATTTCATGCTTTCTATAGTTGCTATAGCCTAAAACAGCAAACATAGCGCCAAAGCTTAAAAAGGTACACCAAATATTATTAGTAAATACCTCTAATAAGAAAGACATGATAAAAATAAAATAGAGTACAAAGCTATTAGGAGCAAGGCGAGAGCGAATCTTCTTACCCTCACGCATTTTCTTATAGACTTGTTCTGCACGTGCAATTTGAGTGTCACTAGCAGCTGTACGTACAGACTCATAGCCAACAATTTCACCATTTTGTCTTATTGGCATGATAAGGGCATTAACCCAATAATAGCTGCCATCTTTGCAACGATTTTTAATCAAGCCCATGAATGGCTGACCTGATTGAATGGTTGACCATAGCTGAGCAAAGATCTCTGGTGGCATATCAGGGTGGCGCACAATATTTTGTGGCTGACCAATTAGTTCTTCACGACTAAAACCACTCATCTCAACAAAAGTATCATTCACCTCTGTGATAATACCTTTAAGGTCAGTAACTGAGATAATCTTAGCATTAGGATCGCTAGGGAATTTGTGTTCTCTATTAATGACTGGACCGTTATCACGCATGGGTTGGTTCTCAATTAAAAATAATATTAGATGTGTGGCAATTAAGAGCAGGCTCAAAATGATTTAGTTTTGAGCAAGTGCATTACACACAATAAAGTACAAAGGTATCTGCACAATATTGGTTCAGCACAAAGATAACTCATTACTAAAAATACTTTAGCTATGGCAGATAGGCTGTTCCAAATTAACAATAACTAATATATAAGCTAATCAACAAACATCAGACTTAATACTGAATATGTGCATTATAGCCTTAATTACATGCAAAATATTAACTTTAAGATATTAAACAATATTACTTAGCATGAATTTAACAAAAGCTGATAAGTGGCTTATATATGCAGTTTTATACTGTTTATTTAAAATTAAGAGGGTATTAAGTACAAATAGATGATGATGATTAGAATCTATTATGGCTAGATAGAACTACTATACAAGAATGCTTGTTAAATGCTGGTTCTTAAGCCATATTTTTTCTATAAAAAACACTAGTGATTACTAATCTATTAGTTGATATCTATATAGAAAATTTTGTCAAAATATTCGCTCGTGCACCAAAAGTTATCAAGACGTGATAAGCTCATGTAAATGGATAAAAGATCTGCTTAATATTAGTTTTTGGTGATCTAGCGCAAATTTAGCACAATACAATCTTGCTATTCTAGACAGATAGAAAGCAAATTCAAAAAAATCCTGATAACAAATTTAGCTTATGGCACACTAAATGGTAATATAGCAAGTTCCAAATTTAGCTGCTATTGAAGATAAGTGAGGCTAATATGCCTGAGAGTAAAGATTATTTAGCTTGTGAGCAAAATAGAGAAGTTAAAGGTATTGCTAACAACAATAACCTTAACTTAGCTGCATCTGAGCAAAATAATTGTGCTCAAATCGATGCTTATCAAGGTTCTCTTATTAATCATAAAGATAACTTACGCTCATCTGACTTAGCTCAGATTAACGACTTATGTTTAAAAGAGCTAAACACATCTTACGAGGATTTAGTAGGGGAAGCTCTTGCCTATCAAAGTCGTATTATTAGTGGCGATTTGGCTGAGGTCTTTAATTCAGGGCTAATAGTAGAACATAGCTCTTGCGATGAAGAGCTGTTATATATTTATCAGCGCTTATCGCAGTGTCAAAACCAAAGAATAAGCAAGCGTATGCCTCTTGAGCCTTTATTATTGGGCTCAGACGAAGCGCTTCATCCTATGTTTAGACGTATTGCCACTTTAGTTAAAGTAAAGAGCGCTCGTCTTTTACAGTTAGAGGCTTTATTAGAGCGTAATTTTAGTGCTTGCGTCGTATCTTCATATTTAAAGGAGCAGCATTCTGCTCCTGTAGCTAATCGTATTGTTAAGCCAAGCTCTATAGAGCAACCACAACCAAGTGAAGCTTTAGAAAACAGCAGTGCTTTACAACAGTCAAGCTCAGTTTCTAATTCCAGTGTTTCCTCTTATCACAGTAGCTCTGCCAGCAACAGCTCAGCCAGCCATGGCTTGACAGGCAACAGCCCTGCCAGCGGCAGCGCTGCCGTCCACGGCGTGGCCTGCGGTAGCTTGGCAAGCAGCAGCTTTGCAAAGGTAGAGGGCGGCTTTAGTGATGCTGCTATGGCTAAGGCTAATGATAAGACAAAGTCAGAGGCTGCTGCTAAGAGAGCTAATCAGGATATGGAGCTCCATGCTAGCAATGATAGTTATCATAGTAACTTAGCTCAGCTCTCTAATGGTGAGCAACCATCATTCTTAAATAGTGCAGAGTTGCCTGTACCATCTCATGCTATGGAGCATAAGGGCTTTAGCTCAGTAGTTAATAAAGTGCCAGAGGATAACAAGGCTCAAGCTCCTTTAGGTTTGATTGGTGATGCCATTGCTAAGTTGCAAGATAAGCATGCACATGTTGAAAGTTCAAAGATAAATGTTGATGCTTTAGAACTGGATAAAGTTATTAATGCTAATGTGCTTTATCAAGATTCATTAGGCTTAAGCGAGCATGGTGCCTTTATGGGACATGAGGATAGCTTTATTAACTTTAATCAGAGTATTGAGCGTCCTAGCCTTACTACTAAAGGCTCCTTTGCCAACATGTCTTTAGCTCCTAAGAGCAAACAAGTACAGCAAGCTCAAGTTGATCTTTTTAAACACACTGCAGGCTTGGTTGGGGCTATGGTAGAAGATAATGGCCAGAGCAATAGCGCTCAAACTAACCTCCCTAAAGGCCCTGTTGTGTCGTTAAATGGAGTTAATAACGCAGCTAATAGTTATGGTGCAAGTGGCGAACAGCTAAGTTCTAATTACAGTGCTGCTCCTGAAGGCACTAACAGCCACGCTCCAAGTAACATGGCATCAGCAGGTAATATTTATAACCCTTACCAAGTCTCAGCAAATCCTGAAAGTTCTTTTATGGGGGCGGGCGCAGGTGCAAGCACTCTCACAGGCGTAAACGCAGGTGCAAATGTAGGTGCGGGCGCAAGTGTAGCGGCAATGCCGCAATCTGGCTTTGTAGGTAGTGTTGGCGTTGAGGCAGGGGCTGGGACTTATGGCTTAGCTGAGGGCTTTAATGATTTTATGCCGCAAGGCATTGGCTCTTATGAGAGCAGCTTTGGTGGCGGTGCAAGTGCTATCGCCAGTGCTAATGCTGGCGCTAGCGCTAGCGTCAGTGCTGGTGCCAGCACTGGCGTTAGTGCTAATGCTAGTGCTAAAGAGGTAAAGGCTAATGGCGGCATTGGTAGCTCCAATGTAGGGACTTCGTCGGTAGTTAGCTTAAACAATAAGGCTGTTGATCCTGTCGCTATTAAAGCTAATATTAAGACTAGACAAGATCCTGATGTGCAAAGAGCTAGACGCTTAAAGCAGCCTGTTTCTGCTTTTGAGGTCTTGCTTAAAACTATTGAGCAGCATACTGGTATTGATGTTGATGCCGTAGAGGTTGATCCTTTTGAGATTTACCAAATGCGTCGCCAAGAGGCTAATGAGGTAGCAAACGAGATAAAACAGCGTCAAGAGGCGTTCTATAGACAATTTATGTCTAATATGCGCAAAGACGCTAATGTTAATCCTGAGTATACTTTTGATAGGTTAAGAAAGGATGAGCTCAATCATGATGCTTTTAGTTTGTCCTTTAAATTCTTAGCCAGCATTAATCAGAAGCTCAATAAGCAAATGCTTTTAGTGTTTGGTGATAGAGGTTCAGGTAAAACTTTACTCTGCCATGCTATTGCTAACCAATATATGAATCTTAAAGCAGCTGCCCATTACCAGTCCCCACGTAATCGTCAATTACCATTAGCTCTCATAGTTAATTTTGACGATGTAAAAAAGACTTGGCTCTTTTTACATAAAGAGACTTACGAGGAAAAACTCTCACGAGAAAATCTGTTTAAGACTTATTGTGAAGTTGATTTATTAATTTTAGACGGCTT
Organism: Anaerobiospirillum sp. NML120448; assembly: GCF_023050945.1. Taxonomy (GTDB): domain Bacteria; phylum Pseudomonadota; class Gammaproteobacteria; order Enterobacterales; family Succinivibrionaceae; genus Anaerobiospirillum. The sequence goes on from NZ_JALKIM010000029.1 coordinate 12,988, forward strand.
ATGTAGCGACAATATGGCGCTTGAGCCTTTTTCACAAAAGGTATTTTCCGAGCTTATTCGTACTCGTGTAGCTCAAAACTTACCTATGGTGGTTACTACATCAATAAATCTACAGGCTATTCATAAAGCTGTAGGTGATTTATGTTATGAGGGTATTAAGAGCTTTGACGTAGATGCTACTGCGCTATTAGGTGGTTCTCGTCGTCCTAATATCCGCTTTAATGGTGGTTATTTGCCATAGTATAGCTAAAGTCAAAATAATTATTGTTTTCTTTAACAGGCGTGACCACTTTTAGGTTGCGCCTTGTTTTTAATGGGCTAGTCTAAGGTCTAATGCCTAAAAACCAGGGCCTGATGTTTAAGGCTTAAGGTTAGCAATTTGGTTAAGTCCAAGGCCCCATACCTATGCCTATGACCTATGGTAATAAGTCATAGGTATAGGGGATAGTGGGCAAGATTTAGCCAATTAAGAGTTAGTTTGTTTAAAGTTTTAGTTGGTAGGTAGCGCAGTATTTATTTTGCAAAAGATGCAAAAAGATGGTCTTTAGTGCATAATGCACCCACCAATGGATTTTGTCTTGCTGTTGTCAGATAGTGGGGAATAATAGTGACTGGTGGACGTGTTTTAGCCTTTGATTTTGGTCTTAACCACATAGGTGTGGCTGTAGGTAATGAGTCTATTGGCTCGGTACAGGCACTAACAGCTATTAAGGCCCAAAATGGCATTCCTAATGAGCAGCAAATGGAAGCTGTATTTAAAGAATGGCAGCCAGATTATATTGTGGTTGGTTTTCCTTTAAATATGGATGGCTCTAGTGAGCTTATGACTAATAGAGCACGTAAGTTTGGCCATAGACTGATGAGTAAATACCGTATTCGAGTTTACTTTAAAGATGAGCGTTTATCATCAGTAGAAGCCAAAGATGAAATCTTCCATCATCAAGGTGGTTACCGTGCTTTAGTAAAAAACAAAGGTAAGATTGATGCTACCGCCGCTAAAATAATTTTAGAGAGCTTTTTTGATGTGGGCGGGCGTAATAGTGATTGTGATTTTTCCGATCCTATTGGCAAGCAGGCTTAATTTTTTATTTTGAGGAAATAATCATGAGTTTAAATCATGATATTAATGCTATTGTTGAGCAGATAAATAAGTTAGAGCAGGAGTTAAAAGACCTAAATTTATGGGGTGGCGAGGCTTTACGCCCAAGTGATAAGGACTTAAGCTCAACTAGTCCTTTTTGTTTAGATACCATTGAGTTCCATCAGTGGTTAGAGTATGTGCTAATTGCTCGTTTTAGATCTATGATTGAAGCTGATATGGCACTTCCTCAAGCTATGATGACTCATACTTATGCTCAAGAAAAATATCGTGGACAATGGTCTAACTATCGTAATTTAATTGGTATTCTCCAAGAGCTTGATAAGCTTGTTACTATAGCTTAGTTGCTTAAGTTGGTAGGGCCATGGCAAACATTTTGCTTTGGTCTGACCAACTCAACTCTTTGTGTTTAATACAGCCGTCGGTGAATTGACAGTGGGTTTATTTTCAGATCTTGGTTCTAAAGTAACAGCTCCCGTATCTGGGGCCATGGACAAAGCCAGAGCAAATCCAAAACTTGCAAAAGGCATGTCTATTGGTGGTGCTGCTTACCGAAAACTACGCGTAATTAAGCTTGGTACCCCATTGCTAGTATTAGCTTGTCTAGCAATGATTACCTTGCCTATTCCACCATTACTATTGGATATGTTGTTCTCTTTCAACATTGCCTTATCTATGGTGGTGTTATTAGTAGCTATTTACGCTAAAAAGCCACTAGACTTTGGTTCTTTCCCAACAGTTTTGCTTTTGACCACTATTTTGCGTTTGGCTCTTAACGTAGCTTCAACACGTGTAATTTTAATTAATGGTCAAGAAGGTACCGCTGCTGCTGGTAAGGTTATTGAGGCCTTCGGTCATGTGGTAATGGGTGGTTCCTATACTGTAGGTTTGATCGTCTTTGCTATCTTGATGATTATTAACTTCGTAGTAGTTACCAAAGGTGCTGGACGTATTTCTGAAGTTTCCGCTCGTTTTACCTTGGACGCAATGCCTGGTAAACAGATGGCTATTGATGCGGACTTAAATGCTGGTTTAATTAACCAGGAACAAGCACGTGAGCGTCGTGGTGAAATTGCCCGTGAGGCTGATTTCTACGGTTCCATGGACGGTGCTTCTAAGTTCGTAAAAGGTGATGCTATCGCTGGTATGTTAATTCTTTTCATTAACATTATTGGCGGTATTATTATCGGTACAATATTCCATAACATGAGCCTAGGCGAGTCAGCACGTATTTACGTGTTATTGACTATTGGTGATGGTCTGGTAGCTCAAATTCCTTCCCTATTACTATCTGTAGCCGCAGCTATTATCGTTACCCGTCAAAATGGCACCGAAAATGAGATGGGTCAACAAGTGGTCTCTGAGTTATTTAATGAACCAAAGACCATGTATATCGTAGCTGGTGTACTCTTTGTTATGGGTAGTGTGCCAGGCATGCCACACGTAGCTTTCTTATCTTTAGCTGCTATTGCTGCCTTTATTGGCTACTTGATTAAGCGTAAAAAGATTGCAGATCAATTGGCCGCAGAAGCCCCACCACCACCTCCTCCTGAGGCATCTCCAGATCAAAGAGAGCTTTCTTGGGATGACGTATCTGAGGTTGATGTTATTGGTCTTGAGGTAGGTTATCGCTTAATTCCAATGGTGGATAAGGCTCAGGGTGGTGAACTATTAAACCGTGTTAAGGGTGTGCGTAAGAAGTTATCACAAGACTTAGGTTTCTTAATTCCACCTGTACATATTCGTGATAACTTGGACTTAGGCCCTAATAGCTATCGTATTACTTTAATGGGTGTTACTTTTGGTGAGGCTGAGATTCAGCCTGATCGTGATATGGCTATTAACCCAGGTCAGGTATTCGGTCGTGTTCCTGGTATCCCAACTAAAGATCCTGCTTTCGGATTAGAGGCTGTATGGGTTGCCAAACAAGATAACGATCGTGCTTTAGGTCTTGGCTATACCGTAGTAGATTGCTCTACTGTAGTAGCAACCCACTTATCACAAATTTTAGCTAATAACTGTGCTTCCTTAATTGGACAAGAAGAAGTGCAGAATATTTTGGATATTGTTTCTAAGACTCAGCCTAAGTTAGTAAATGGCTTAGTACCAAATATTGTAAATTTAGGCTTATTAACCAAGTTGTTACAGAATCTGTTACACGAGGGTGTTCCTGTACGTGATATGCGTACTATCTTAGAAACCTTGGTTGAATATGCTCCTAAGAGTCAGGATCCTGAGGTGTTAACCGCAGCCTGTCGTATTGGTCTACGTCGTCTGATTATTCAGGATATTGTTGGTGGTGATTTAATTATCCCAGTAATTACTTTATCTCCTGACTTAGAGAAGGTACTACACAAGTCATTAGAAACTGGTGGTGCTGAGGGTGTAGGTATTGAGCCAGGCTTAGCTGATCGTATGCAAAAGAGCTTATATGAAGCTACAGCTAATCAAGAAATGGCTGGTGAGCCAGCTATCTTGTTAACCTCTGGTATCTTGCGCTCAACCTTATCAAGATTTGTTAAAAATACTATTCCTGGATTACGAGTGCTTTCTTATCAGGAAATCCCTGATGATAAGCAAATTAAGATTGTTTCTGTGGTGGGTAATAACAATAACGCCCAGCAACAAATTAGAGGCTAATCCAAAAGATTGATTTAAAAAGACCCTATAGTAATATGGGGTCTTTTTTTATGTCACTTGCTTAAGAATTTTTTGCTACCTTTTTGACATTTAACTAAATTCCTAATGAAAATTAGGTAATTATGATTGTTTGCTAAATTAGATAAAATGGCCTAATGACAGGGGTTCATAGCTCAAAAATCAAGGCTAGCGGCATTAAATTTGCTTGCGAGCTAAGCTTGAATTTTTTAGAGAATTAAGTTGCCCTTATTAGGTCTTGGCTGATAGACGGAGTTTGGGGGACAGTTAATAATAATTGCTACTCAACTTAATTTAGTATTGGTTTGCCCTGCAATTTTTTATACAATCTTTTAGATGTCCTAATCATTGCCAATTTATCTAAGAATAGATAATTCTTAGTTAAGAAAAGGACAATGGGATTATTTACACAGACTTTTTTGTTTTTCTAACAAGTATGGCAAAAGAGTCCCATGGTGTAAGGATGATGGTTTAGCCGTAGGTCGTAAATGAAGTTAAAGCGCTTTGAAGCAAAAGATATGCGTGAAGCCCTAACCAAAGTTAAAGAGGAGTTAGGTGACGACGCTATCATTATGTCTAATAAACGTGTTGCAGGTGGCGTTGAGATTGTTGCTGGTATAGAAACATTACCTATTGCAAAATCATCAATGCAAGCTAATGTGCGCCCAAGCAATGCTGCTGGCGGTTTATCCTCTATGGCTGACCGACAGCTAAGTGACGATAAAGTTGATATCAACTCTGATGCTAGCAAGCCTAAGCAAGATCGTAGACTGATTGGTGGAAAAAATCAGGCCTATGCTCAGAGTTTGATTGAGATTTTAGAGCGTCAACAAGCAATGAGCAAAGAGCAAGGCGATAAGTTATTAGGTGATATTGCCGCTAAAACCGAGCAAAATGACCAATATCAAGAGCGTCCTGCTAGATCTAACTCACTAAAAGGAACAGGTGTATCACGCATTATTAACCCAGTAACAGTAGATGGAGATTACGACGATATGGCCAATGATCCTATGAAAAAAGCAGGCCCATCAAGAATTGATCCATCTTTGGATGAAGATGCTGATCTATTTAAAACACCGCCTCTTCCTTTATCTCAGCAGCGTGAGTTTAAGAATTTCTTTGTTAAATCAAAGACTAAGCAAGAAAAAGAAGAATACGAAAGTAAAGCAGGTATTGATACCTATCGCTCAACTGGTGTTTCTGATGTCGCAGTACGTAAAGATTTAGAAAAAATGCGTGCTGAGGTGGAGAATATCCGTAAATTACTTCAGTTTGAGTTAGCTGGTCTGTTACAAGACAATCGCTCTCGTAATGAGCCTGTTAAGGCTATGGTCTACAAATTATTAAATTCAGTAGGCTTCTCTGATAGCGTAGCTGATTCTTTAGTAAATCAATTACCAGCTGAGATTACCTTTAATAATGCCTGGCGTGAATTAGTTTCTATTATTGAGCGCTCTATTTTAGTAGGCGATGATGAAATTGTTTCTAAAGGCGGCATTGTAACTTTAATTGGCCCTGCTGGTGTCGGAAAGACGACAACCCTAGCCAAGTTAGCTGCTCGTTTTGTGATGCGTTATGGCCCACAAAGAGTAGCCATTGTTACTGCTGACCATTATCGTATTGGTGCTGTAGAGCAGATTAAGACCTATGGTCGTATCATGGGTTGTGCCACTTATGCAGTAAAGAATATTGCTGAGTTACCTCAATTGCTCTATACACTTTCTGATAAGAGCTTAATCTTAGTAGATACTGCTGGTGTTGGCTTTAAGGATGAGCGCTTTAATGCTCAGTTATCCCAGCTTAAGTTGCAAGCAAGTTTAAAACTTAAGCACTATTTAGTGTTGCCTTGTACCACCCAGCGCAAAGTATTACAACATGCTTATGAACACTTTGCTATGGTAGGTTTAACTGGTTTAATTCTTACCAAGATTGATGAGTGTCAAAATGTAGGTGATGCTTTATCTTTATGTATTGATATGAAGCTGCCTATTAGCTATATCACTGATGGTCAACGTGTGCCAGAGGATTTAGATATTCCTAATCCAAATGCCTTGGCTCGTAAAGCATTAAGTGCTGTAGAGGATGATATTGCTCAAAGCATGATCCCTAAGGATTAAGAGTTTTTTTTAATGATCACCTGGCCTATTAATAGGATTAAGGTGGTCATAAAAGTTATCTGATAACTAAACATACAAATTTATTAATTTGATTTTGTAAGTTATTAACGCTGTGCTATAGTTTGCCTTTTGCTCAAATTTAAACCAAGTTAATTTTGGTTTGTTCGCAAAATTTCAGTCTTTTTTACGATTGAGGCAAAATAATTGCATATAGAGCTCCAAAAAATACTTTTTTACTAAGCTTTGACACTTTATGAATTTTAATTGAGATAGATCTTAGTTTTATAAACAAAGGCAACAGAAATTATTAAATTAGTCGCTAATTTAAATAAGACTAGATATATAATTTTAGCTTCTAAAGTTTTTGTTTTAGCTCAACTAATAAGCTTTCTTAAGACTTTTTCAATACTGGATATTATAAGTGTTAGAAGTTGTATTGTTTGGTTGATAGTTATACTAAGCAATCAGGCAAATGCAGAGGCTTGACGAGGCTTCCTAATATTACTCTGTGATATTAAATACAGATTAATCGTCGTTTCAATAGTTTCGTATTACGCAATGAGCGTGAACTTTTAGCATAAGAGTTTGCAGGTGTAGGATATCGTTTGTATGGCTACAAAGTACAAATGGAGAAGAGTTAAGGTTATCACAGTTACTGGCGGCAAGGGTGGTGTCGGTAAGTCCTCTGTGTCCTTAAATTTAGCTGTTGCCCTTTGTCAAATGGGTAAGCATGTCATGCTGTTTGATGCCGACCTAGGCTTAGCTAATATCGATGTTATGCTGGGTTTAAAGGTTCGTAAAAACCTTGCTCATGTATTGCGTGGTGAGTGCTCCTTACAAGAAATCATTCAAGATGGACCACATGGTCTACGTATTGTGCCAGCCTCCTCTGGTTTAAAGGAAATGGCTGAACTCACTATCGATCAGCATGCTGGTTTGATTAGAGCTTTCTCCTCATTAGAAGAGCCAGTAGATTTCTTAATCGTTGATACTGCTGCTGGTATTTCAGACATGGTGCTTTCATTCTGCCGTGCGGCTCAGGATGTCATCATGGTGGTATGCAATGAGTCCACCTCTGTAGCTGATGCTTATGCTCAAATGAAAGTGCTCTCCAACGATTATGGTGTGTCAAAGTTTAGAATCGTTGCCAATCAAGTTCACTCACTTGAGGAAGGCAAGTTCATGTTTAAGAAATTAGTTACCTTAACTGACAAATTCTTAGACGTGGCTTTAGAGTTATGCGCTTGTATTCCTATTGATATTAACATGCGCAAGGCTATTAGACAGCGTACTTGTGTGGTTGATGCTTTCCCTCAAGCTCCTGCTGCTCGTGCCTTTAAGAGCTTAGCTAGACGTGTATTGAATTGGCCTATTCCAGATATTGCTGGTGGTTATTTAGAGTTCTTTGTTGAGAACTTAATCCGTCGTCCTGATGAGAATGGTAACTTACCTCCATTACCTCAGACTATGGGCTTTGATGAAGTGGACAGTGCAGGCAACCCTCCACCTCCAGCTCCAATTGGTAGTCTCTTAGGCATTGGTGTAAATCCTATGAATGGTGATTTTCAGGCCAATAATTTAGCAATTGATGAAGATGCTGAAATCGAAGATCAATTTGCTACTGTAAAGGCTGACGCTATTGCAGCAGGCTTAATTTCACCTGATGAATAGTTAATATATATGCAAACTAAAAAAACCGCATTTTTGCGGTTTTTTTATGTCCAAAGCTTGCTAATATAAAAAAGATGGGTTCCTCCTCGCCTTACCATGTTACGCACTGCACTGCGCCGCACCGTATCGTATCGGGCCACCTCAATTCCCGTTCCTCAAGCACAATTGCTTATGCCTGAGGCAACCATAAATGATGCAGAAGGGGCTTAAAGGACAACAAACAATAAGGGAATTAAGCCATACCTATATGATGGGGTATGATTGCCAAGAGCGCTTAGCATTAGCATTTGGAGCTAGCCAGCTAACTCTTGCGAGCTTTTTCTGGCTCTGGATAGCTTGAGCTGGCCTTGTGGGGATGGAGGCGAGATTGGTAAGAAGATTTAGGGGCTTACTAGATATGGGGTTGTTTGGCACATATTTAGCAAATAGCTTTAATCTTATTGCTTTTGCCAAGGTTTTGGCAGCAATGATAGTATTTCTCTTTATTAATTAGATATTTTGTTCTTAGCTCTTTGTTTGGTAATATTAGCCTAACTAGTAGCTTTTTTTACCAAAGTTGACTTGTAGCCACTAGAGCTTATGCATTTAATAAGTGCTGTAAGTGGTGTTATTCTGATATCGCTCGCTTGTTTAGAGTTGAGTTGGATGTCTTGCTAATATCTTAAAATAGTTTTATAAAGATCCTCTTGATCTTCTAAGTCAGGTATTACTTTTGAGCTTTACTTTGTTAAGTAAGCTATTAAAGTAGGGAATAATCGTTTCATGGGTAACTTGAGTAATGCAATGTTAAAAGGTGCCAAGGCCTACCAAGGTCAGAAAGTAGCTGACCGCAACTCACTGGTAGTGAAGTATGCACCGCTCGTGAAGCGAGTGGCTTTGCACCTTAAAACTCGTCTTCCATCTTATGTTGACGTTAATGACTTAATCCAATCTGGTATGATTGGATTAATGGACGCTATTCAAAACTATAAAGATGGTCATGGTGCCACTTTTGAAACTTATGCTGCTATTCGTATTCGTGGTTCCATTATTGATGAGTTAAGACAAAGCGATTGGACTCCAAGATCGGTTCATCAAAATACCCGTGCAATTCGTGAAACTTTAGCTCGTTTATCCCATACCTATGGCCGTCCGCCAACTGATGCTGAGATGGCGGCAGAGTTAAAAGTTGATATCAATAAATATCATCAAATGATTTTAGACAGTAATACTTCACAAGTTATGTGTATTGAAGATACTGGTCTTACTGATGATGTTATAGGGGAGCGTCCTTTTTCTGATATCAATGCCTTAGGCCCTGATGATAAGCTCTTTGAATCTGTCAATGGCGAACAGTTTAAACATGCTTTAGCAACATCAATTCAGAAATTACCAGAGCGTGAGCGCACCATTATTGGTCTATATTATGATCAAGAAATGAACTTACGTGAAATTGGCTTAATTATGGGCATTTCAGAGTCACGTACCTGCCAAGTGTTATCTCAAGCAGTGGTTAGACTACGTAATGCTTTAGATGAGTGGGCTTATGTTCCTAAAAAAGAGCAAGTACTAGCTAACAACTCATATCGCCAGGTGGCTCAAGAAGTCACTAAAAAAGCACAAACTCACCTTACTAAGCGTAAATCTTCATTGTTTGATGATAATGGTGAGGTGGCAGATAATTATTTTGGCTCAACAGCAAATGCTATTGAAAGTTCAGTCAAAGTATCAAATGCTTATAGCAATACTGCTAATATTAATGCTGACAACAAGACCATCGCTGAAAATGAGATTATCCCTGACCAAGCTCCTGCTTTAGAGGCTAAGCCAATTAAAGCACCAGCTCGTCGTGGCCGTCCAAGTCTTAAGAGCAAAGCTAATAGCGTAAATAGTGTTAATAGCGCCAATAGCAATAGCAGCAGCGATAAAGAGCTAATGATTCAAGATAAGTCAGAGAAGAGTGAGCGTAAGAGTGCTCGTTCTAAAGTTAAGGCTGAAGGTGCCTCTCGTACTCGTGGTCGTCCAAGTGCTAAACCTGTGGTTATGTCTATGGAAGAATTTGAGGCGATGCAAAAGGCACAAGCTATCAATGCATCTAATAGCTAAGAGTAATGATTAAAGTTTCTTACTCTATAGCCGTTTATTAAAATAGTAAGATGCTTAAAATTTAAAATATTGTTTTTGAGCAATAGTGGTTAATTTGTTCGATCTTTTGTTAAAATGGCGGCGCAATAATTATAAATCTAAGGCAATCGGATAACTTTGAGGGGTTTGCTAATTGGTTTGTGTTGCTAACATAAGGTCAGACAATTATCTGGACAAAGGAGATAGGGCTAAGCACTAAAGATTAGTGATAGCTCATGCAAGGTCTTATTTATAAGAGCTTGTCTAACCACGCTTATTACTGCGTCGAATTTGTTTTTCGGTCATGCTCATTTTCTGATTGTGGTATTTGGTGGTTGTGACCTGGGCTTTTGTTCACAGCGAATACCTAATACTAGATTTTATTTTAGTTGCCATTCTAGATATTTATTAAGTCCTAAATATGGTGTTTTTTGGCATCTTGAAAGTTGTAAAGCTATCAACTTTTAAGATTTTCCTAAAGATAAAGCACAAAATAACAAGCTTATATTTGCTTGAAAAGCTGAATGGCGCTAATATTAAGGTTTGAAATTGACTTTAGGTACATTGCTATCATTAAAAGCAATTATCTAAATAAACCGATTTGTTTATGTATCAAAGATTTAGAGGATACATGCTGTAATACAGGGCATGTATGCTTTTTGTTTTTATAATTATTGCTATAAAAGCTATATCTGACAATACGTAAATTTTGTCACTAGTCAGTGATACAGGGTAGAGCAGATGTGTTTAACACTCTTTGCCCCATGTCAATTCAGGACCAGGCATATCAAAATTTATTAGTAAGATATGTTATGGGAATTTGTCCTGAAGACCTTTATGCAGTTAAGGAGAGTATCTTGGATAAAGATATTAAGATTTTGATCGTTGATGACTTTTCTACCATGCGACGTATCATCAAGAACCTATTGCGCGATCTTGGCTATAACAATACTTTCGAAGCTGATGACGGTGCAACTGCTCTACCAATGCTTGAGACAGGCGACTTCCAGTTCGTTATTACTGACTGGAACATGCCAATCATGCAGGGCATTGAGCTTTTAAGAAAGATTCGTGAGAATCCAAAGCTTAAGTCACTTCCTGTGTTAATGGTTACCGCTGAGGCTAAGCGTGAGCAGATCGTAACTGCTGCTCAAGCTGGCGTTAATGGTTATATCGTTAAGCCATTCACCGCTGATATCTTAAAAGATAAGTTAGATAAGATTTTCGAGCGTATTGCTAACGGTGAAGCATAATTTTTAGGTGGAGCGGTTCATGTCCGATATTTGTCAAGCCCCAGCGATGTTACATGAGTCTGATAAGCCTTTAATTTCATTAGAGGACGCTCGTGAGATCGTAATGTTGCTTGAGGCTGGAATGCAAAAAGAAGCTGATCGCAAGTTGATTGCTGTAACGCAACAACATGAGGAAAGCTTCTATCAGCAAGTAGGCTATTTGACTCGTGATTTACACACAGCAGTGCAAAAGTTTGCCTACGATCCAAGATTACGTGAGATCACTGACGAAGAAATTCCTAATGCATCTGAGCGTCTCCGTTACATTATCTCGGTAACGGACAAGGCCGCAACCCGTACCTTAGATGCAGTAGATAGATGTACTCCAATTGCTTATGCCCTTAAGTCATCTATTGATGATTTAATGCCAATTTGGAAGCATCTTATGAACGGTCGTATCGATCGTTTTGAGTTCGTATTTTTATGCCATCGTATTGACGATCTTTTAAAGAAGACTGCTGAAGATGCCTCAGATCTGTCCAATCAATTGAACGAGATCTTGATGGCTCAAGACTTCCAGGACTTAACAGGTCAGATGATCCAGCGTGTAATTGGATTGGTATCTGAGGTTGAGTCTAAGTTGGTAGAGTTCTTACGATTCTTCGGTCAGTACACCCCTGAGCAAGATCAAGAAAGACTCATGCAGAAAGCCATTGAAGCCCAAGGTCCAGCTCTTGATAGTCAAATTGAGGCAAACACTGCCGCTGCTTCGCAGGACGAGGTAGACGACTTACTAGCAAGTCTCGGCTTTTAGGAGTGAAAGATGGATGAGGAAATTCTACAGGACTTCCTGGTTGAGGCTGGCGAAATTATTGAAAAGCTCGATGAGCAGCTGGTTCAAATCGAGAAGACTCCTGATGATAAGGACCTTTTAAACTCTATCTTCCGCGGATTCCATACCGTTAAAGGTGGTGCAGGATTCTTGGAGTTAAATGAGTTAGTTGATATTTGTCACGCAGCAGAGAACGTGTTCGATATGTTGCGTAATGGCAAGATCACTTTAAACTCTGACTCTATGGATGCAGTTCTTCAGGCTTATGATGAAATCACCCGTCTTTTCTCGGCTGTGCAAAATCGTGAGCCTTTAGAGCCTGTGCCTCAGGAGTTAATCTCTCGTTTACATGATATTGCTGATGGCAAGTCTGGTGCTCCAGCAGCCGCTGCTGCTCCTGCAGCAGCTCCAGCTCCAGCTCCAGAGCCAAAGGTTGAGGCCGTTGCACCTCCACCTCCACCACCTGCTCCAGAACCAGCCCCAGCTGTTGCTGCAAGCTCCTCTGATGGCAGCGATGATGGTCATAGTATTGATGATATCACCGAAGAAGAGTTCGAAGCTTTATTAGATCAATTACACGGCAAGGGTCATGCTCCTGGTGCCGCAGGCGATTTAGCTCTTGAAGAGCATAGCGCTCAAGAAAAGCCTGCTAGTGTAGATGAGACTGATTTAGAGTTTGATAAGATGCTACAGGCTGCTGGCCATAATGACAGCCCAGCAGCCTCAGCTGCTCCTGCACCAGTTGCAGCTCCAGCTGCTGCTGCGCCAGCACCAGCTGCCGCACCAGCTGCCGCAGCTGCGCCAGCTCCAAGCAAAGAAGAAAAGAAGCTTACTGCTATCCAAGAAAAGATTGCAGCAGCTACCAAGGTTCCTGCTCGTGGTAATGCCGCCGCTTCTAGTGGTGCTGCCGCTGATGTTGAGACCACCATGCGTGTTGACAGCAAGGTGCTCGATGACATTATGAACATGGTAGGTGAGTTAGTACTAGTACGTAATCGTTTAGTATCAATAGCTGCTCATCGCTCTGATCAGGAGATGAACAAGGTAATTGCCAACTTAGACGTGGTTACTGCTGACTTACAAGGCTCAGTCATGAAGACTAGATTGCAGCCTATTAAGAAGGTATTCGGTCGTTTCCCACGCTTGGTTCGTGACCTTGCTCGTAAGCTTGATAAACAAATTAACCTTGTCATGGAAGGTGAAGACACCGAACTTGATAAGAACTTAGTAGACGCATTAGCCGATCCTATGATTCACATGGTTCGTAACTGTTGTGATCATGGTATTGAATTACCTAATGAGCGTACTGCTAAGGGCAAGCCAGTCACTGGTACTGTTACCTTATCAGCAGCACAGCAAGGCGATCATATCTTGCTTCGTATTATTGATGATGGCGCTGGTATGGATCCAGATAAGCTTCGTCAAGTTGCTGTACGCAAGGGCGTATTAGATGAGGAAGCAGCTGCCCGTATTTCTGATGAAGAAGCTTACAACTTGATCTTTGCTCCAGGCTTCTCTACTAACACTGTGATTACTGATATTTCAGGTCGTGGTGTAGGTATGGACGTGGTAAAGACCAATATTTCTAAGCTTAACGGCTCAGTACGTGTGCTATCAGAGGTTGACAAGGGTACTACTATTGAGATTAAGGTTCCATTAACCTTAGCTATTTTACCTACCTTAATGGTTCAAATCTCAGGTCGTACTTTCGCTCTACCTTTAACCTCAGTATCAGAGATCTTCTATTTGGATCTTTCATCCATGCGTAATGTGGATGGCCAAAACACTGTAATTATTCGTGACAAGGCTGTACCACTATTCTTCTTGAAGCAATGGTTTGAAAACTCCAATATCTCTGAGTACTTAAAGGGTAAGGCTCATATTGTCTTAGTACAAGTTCCAGCATCTAACTTAATTGGCTTTGTTGTTGATGAGTTAGTTGGTCAAGAAGAAGTTGTGATTAAGCCATTGGATAGTCTATTACGTCATACCCCAGGTATGTCAGGCGCAACTATTACCTCTGATGGTGGTATTGCTCTAATCTTAGATATTCCAGCCTTGATTCGTGCTTATGCTCGTAAAGGCGGCAATCGCTTCTAATATTTGAAGCCTAATTAAGATTATGCACTCTTATGGTAATGATTGCATAAGAGTGCTCTATAGTTTTGTCTTAGTTTTGTAGCATGCTTAGTGTTTAATACTTAAAAAGCGTCCTGCAAATTATTAAGGATAGCTCTAAAGCCTTGCTTTATTGCGTATAACCGACTTAACTGCAATTATTGGAACGATTCATTTCGTCCATCAAAAGGGAGGCTTCTTGTGGGGCCTCCTTTTTATTTTTTGACTGTTGCACTAAAATTAAGAAATTTTTGCAAATAGATACAAGAAAGACTTAATTGTTATATATTTTTTGAATGCGTAATATGGGCGCAACTTACATAGGAGAGAGCCTCTAAGGTGAGAGTCTCTAATTTTGCAAAATTAAGGAGCCATTCATTTTGTCTGCAAGGGGATTTCCTTATGTTAAGTCTTAGAGCCCAAGCATGTAACAACAGCACATTAAATATTTCCAAGTTCAATTAGATAGACAAACTAGACAGAGCATAATCACAATACTTTTTTAAGAACTTGGACACACATTCAAAAGTTGCAAAACATATAGGGCTATAATCAATAACCTAAGTTGTTGGCTATAGATTTAGTAAATGATTAAAAGTTAGTGCTAACTTTTTATTAAACAATGACAACTTACAAGACTGCATCAAGTGATTAAGAACTTATTTTCTTAATTTTGTCTAAATATAAGAGAGCACTTAACAAAAATATTACCTCAAATGGGTTTTCCCTTTGTAGGTCGTGGATTTAAGAGGTTTTTATGGCAATTAAGGTACTCATCGTTGATGATTCTACCTTCTTCAGAAAAAGACTTACTGAGATTATTAAAGGCGATCCTGCTTTTGAGGTTATTGGTGAGGCCAAAGATGGTAAAGAAGGTGTAGAGAAGACTTTATCCTTACACCCTGATGTAATCACTATGGACGTAGAGATGCCTGTAATGGACGGTATTACCGCTGTACAGGAAATTATGAATAAGTGTCCTACTCCAATTTTGATGTTCTCTTCTTTGACTTTTGAAGGTGCCAACTCCACATTTAGAGCTTTAGAGGCTGGTGCAGTTGACTTCATGCCAAAGAACTTCGATGATATCGCTCACCGCCGTGAAGACGCTCTTAATACTTTAAGAGCAAGCATTAAGGCTGTGGCCCGCTCACATATTCGTCGCAGTGTTCCTCGTGCTTCTTTAAGCACTGCTGGCAGCAGCAGCGCATCTGGCGCAAGCGCTGCTAGCGCACCATCATCTTTAGGAACTCGCTCTACTTTAAGTTCACGTATTGGCGGTGGTATTCCAAGCGCTCCTAGCACCTTAGGTACTAGCCGTTTAAGCTCATTAGGAACTAACCGTAACTCAACTTTAGGTTCTAGTGCCTCCAGTGCTGCAAATACCTCAAGCACTGCAAGCACTAGTACTCGCACTTCAACTTTAGGCTCACGTCCTGCTCCAAATATTGCTAATTTAGCTATTAACAGCCCAGCACCAACTGCTGTTACTAGCACTTCTGCTCGTGTGCGTGATGATTTTGAGAAGGTCTATTCTTCCATTTCTAACGTTAACCAGGGTCGTCCAGCTGCTGCTATTAGCTTTAGCTTTGGTAATGCCAAGGGCGTATCTACTAACTTTAAGGTCTCAGGTAAGGCTCACGAGTTAGTTGCTATTGGTTCTTCTACTGGCGGCCCAGTGGCTTTACAGAATATTATTCCAAAGCTTCCTCGCTTAAATGTGCCAATTATTATTGTGCAGCATATGCCTGCTTCATTTACTAGCACCTTTGCACAAAGACTTAATGGCCTAAGCCAAAACGAAGTAGTTGAAGCTCAGGATAATATGATGCTTGAGCCAGGACATGTTTATATTGCTCCTGGTGGTCACCAGATGATTTTAGAGCGTGGTGCTGGTAAGACTAGAACACGTATTTTGCCTGCTGATCCACGTGTGGTCTATCACCCTTGTGTAGACGTAACCTTTGCCTCTATTGCCTCCGTTTATGGCGGTAATGTCTTATCCATGATTTTAACTGGCATGGGCTCTGATGGTTGTGAAGGTTGCCGTATCCTACGTCAAAAGGGCGCTGTAGTATGGGCTCAAAATGAGGATACCTGTGTAGTATATGGTATGCCTCAGGCTGTGGTTAATGCAGGTTTAGCAGACCAAATCTTACCTTTAGATAAGTTTGCCGATTGCATTACTCAAGAAATGCGCCGCTCATAATTAAGAGTTCATTTAAATTAATAAACCCAAGACTAAATTAGCCTTGGGTTTATTTTTGCCTACAATTCAGGCAAAGCGTCAAATGTTTAGCATTAGCACAATTAGCAAAACTAATTAATGTGCTATCATTGGTCATTGGCAGTTTTTTGGCTAAGACTTTTGGCATAATTTTAGCAAAGGTCTAAAAAACTTATCTTTACTAGCCTTGTGAAACCTTAGTGTGGAGCAAGAAATGGCTTATCTTAAGTAAAATTAAGACTTGCTATTAGTAAAGCTAGTTTGCTTAATTATGCTTTTGCTTTTAGTTAAGTAAACTGGAGAGTAGATTTATTCTTAAAATTTGCTTGTGATTAATAATTTTGTTTCTCCATGCTGATTTTTAGAATAAGTGCTATAGGCACAGCGCATCACGTATGTGATAGGAGGGAGGATCAACACTTTGGGCTGGCTCTTGCTGCTCAAGGAAGTTTGGTGTGCCCTATTTCGTCAGTTAGTTATTTTGACTAAGGAGACACTAGGACACTGTTCTTGTAGTTTTACAAGCAATCTGAAGTGCTTTTTAATCCTAAGCTGATAAGCACTGTGTTGATTAATATTGAGCTTTGTTCGGTGTAATAATTTATGAACTTACTAGGTGTAGTAATTGCGATAGGCTGTATTATTGCCACTATGTTGCTAGAAGGTACCCACCCAACAGCACTGGTTAACTTCCCTGCATTCTTGGTAGTAGTAGGTGCATCCTTCTCTGCTTGTATTGTGCAGTTCTCCTTCCGTGAAGTTTTAACTGCTTTAAAGCATGTGTTGTGGTTAGTTTCAGCTCCTCGCTTAAACTTCCAATCACAAGGTGAGCTTTTAGCTGGCATGTCTACTATTGCCCGTCAACAAGGTCCATTGGCTTTGGAAAACTCTGTTGCCTCAGCAAATGATGACTTTACTCGTACTGGCATTCAAATGATTGTAGACGGTGTAGATAAAGATGCTTTATATGCGCTTTTAGAAAACGCCATCGAGTTAGAGCAACAAAAATTAGAGCCTAACGCTAAATTCTTCGAGTCCATGGGTGGTTACTTCCCTACCATGGGTATCGTGGGTGCGGTATTAGGTTTGATTCACGCTATGTCCTTGCTTGATCGTCCAGACTTATTAGGCCCATCCATTGCGGTGGCGTTCGTTGCTACCATTTATGGTGTGGCAGGCGCTAACGTATTCTTAATTCCTGCTGCTAACCGTATTCGTTCCATTAACGCAGAAATTGCGCTCTTTAAGTATATGACCTTAGAAGGCCTAGTATCCATTGCTAGCTCTGAGAATACCTTAATGCTTAAGCGCAGAATTGGTGTTTACACTGGTAACTTAAATGGTGATTAGTATTTAATACTAATAACTCTAGTGACAGTGAGTTCTTTGAAGGCCCTAAAAAATTAGGGTCTAAAGTGTTAAAAAGCAATAAGGCGCAGCTTATAAGTGAGCAAGAGCCTTGAGAGTATTCAAGATGCTTTATTGCTTTTAAAGGACAGGAAAAATGGCTAGAAAGAAAAAACATGCAGGTCACGAAAACTTAGAGCGTTGGCTGGTATCCTACGCTGACTTCATGACATTGATGTTTGCTGTGTTCGTGGTGCTCTATTCCTTTGCTATGGCCAAATCTGTAGATGCTCAGTCTATGATTAAGGGCCTGATGGCATCATTTAGTGAAATGGGCATGGTGTCAGCTGTCCCTGGTGTTATTGCGTTGCCAGGCCCAGTTGCTAATTTAATGGCTGATGCTTCTTTAGCATCTGCCTCTAGTGCCCAAGGTGAAGTTCAGACTCAAGCCCAAGGTGGCGGTGGTGTTATGGACTTTGGTGTCACTCAGCAAAGTATTGAAGATGCTGGTGCAACCGAGCAAACTTCTAATTCTGATGAAGAGGCTGAGGCCATTACCCAGGGTGAATTAGAGGCAAGTGAAGTTACCGAGGCTACTAATGGTAGCTTAACCAATGTTACTCCTGATAGTGAAACTAATAAGAGCTCAGGCATGACCAAGGGTGGTAAGCTTGACGAGGTTTCTGAGGGCGGTGTAGGCCCTGCTGATAGTGAGTACGAGGGCGACTATGAATCTGGTCAGCCATTTAGCACTCTGATGCGTTCTATTTCTGAGACTATCTCAGCAGAAGGCTTAAGCGGAGATATTATTGTTGAGCATGATCCTAATTGGATTACTATCAATATTTCTTCCTCATTATTGTTTGCTTCTAACTCAGCATCAATCTTGACTCGTTCACGTCCAGTTATTGCAACTATTGCTAGCGCTCTTAAGGATGTTAATAACTATATTCGTGTACGTGGCTATACCGATAATACTTTTGTTCCAAGCGCTATTTACGCTAATAACTGGGATTTATCATCCAAGAGAGCTATTAATGTGCTTCAGGAACTTGAGACTAATGGTATTGATCCTCAGCGCTTAGCTGCCGAGGCTTACGGTCAGTACTCACCTTTCTACTCTAATGCAACTCGTGCAGGTCGTGCACAAAACCGTAGAGTAGTAATTGCTATCTCTCGAGAGGCCTTAAAGCCAGAGACCTTAGCAATTGTTCCTGGTAATAGTGATCGTATTATCCCAACTCGTCGTGCTGGACAAGGTGGCTTTAGCTTCCAGTCTAATGTTGACGGTTCGGTAAGCTTTAAGGCCGATCCTGTAGAGGACAATATGGGTAACCAAGGTGCAGCTCCAGCAGCTGTTCCAGGTGATGATGGTCAAGAGGGGGGTAGCACTCGTTTTGAAATCCCTAACTTTGGCCCACAAGCTAATTAGTCATTAAAACTTTTATACGCAAAAAGGCGCTATCGAAAGGTAGCGCCCTTTTTGTTTACTAATTCAGATTTAAAATAGTCAATGCAAATCCAAATTCAGGAGTCGCTAACAAAGCTCGCCTTGACTGTTTCATTTGAAAGTCCCTAAAAGCCTGTTAAAATATTTAGCTAATCTGGTAGGTATTTCTTAATACTGGCTTAGTAATAGTCTAGTCTTTAACCAAGGAACAGAGCACTTTATTTTTACTATTAGGTCGTGGCACATTCCAAGGGTTATATATTATTTAGGAGTTATCAGTGTTAGTTTGGGCAGTTGCAAGTCAGAAGGGTGGTGTGGGAAAGACGACCACAGTGGCAACACTAGCTGGCTGGTTACAAAAAGAAAAGCTCCGTGTATTAGTTGTTGATACCGATCCGCATGCCTCATTAACCTCCTATTTAGGTTATGAAGATGAGCGCTCAGAGCAGTTTAACCTCTTTGATCTTTATGCTATGAAAGATCTTAGCCGTGAGGGTGTATTAAATTGCATTACTCATACTGCTCATGAGGGATTGGATTTAATCGCAGCTTCTATGACTTTAGCCACTATCGATCGTCATTTGTCTGGTCGTCAGGGCGTAGGTCGTATTTTGGCTCGTTCTTTAAAGCTTATTGAAGATTGCTATGATGTAGTGCTAATTGACTGTCCTCCAGTCTTAGGTGCACTGATGGTTAACGCCTTAGTGGCCAGTACTACTATTATTGTTCCAACTCAAACAGAGTTCTTGGCCTTAAAGGGCCTTGAAGGTATGGTTCGAACCTTTACTGTAATGCAAAGGGCTAATCAAAGTGTTCATTTTGAGTATTTGATTGTGCCAACTATGTATGATCGTAGAACTAAAGCATCAGTACAAAGTTTGAGCTACTTAAAGACCCATTATCGTGATCATATATGGCAAGAAAGTATTCCTGTAGATGTTTCTTTTAGAGAATCATCTGCAAAGCGTTTGCCTTTGCCTTTAATGGATGAAACAAGACAGGGTGCTGTTTCTTACCATCGTCTTTTAAAATATATTGTTGAATTTGAGTTAGAGCGTCACCCTCAAAGAGTAGGTAGCAAATTATTGGAGATGCTCGAAAGACTCCAATACATGCCAGACCAAATTTAACTAACTAACTAACTAAGCGTCTTTTTTACAGTAGGTACTCCCAAACTTACCTCTGTTTAAAGATATTCACCATGGTTAGGCTTAGTATTTTTTAGATTAAGTAAGCACATTATCAGATTTAGGATCTTGCTAGTTAAGATTAGTGTAATTACTTTTGATAGCTTATTGAGACCTAATTTAGGCTCATAAAAGGAGTATTTTTGATGTCAGTAAGTCATCACGATCGCGAAGAGGAAACTCTCATCGCTTATTTCCAGCAAATGCTGGCAGATGTAGATGACCAAGAGTTCGATGGTGAGCTTCAAGCTCAAGGCGGAGATCTATACGCCACTCCTGCACATAAGTCAGCTTATAGTGTTGAGGCTAATAAGCAGGTTCTAAGTAGCGCTAATGAGGCAATCAAACACACTCATGATGAGTCACCTTATTATGAGGTACCACCAACTAAGAGTGCCTCTAAAGATAATGTAAGCTCTAGCTATAGCCAAGATTACTATCAAGAGTACTCCCCTAAAACTAAGGATAGTGCCTCTGCAAATGACTTAGGATCAGGCGCTAACAATGTAACTAGCATTGAGTCTAAAGTAAGTCCTATTGAGCAAGATTATACTCCTGAGCCTCAAATGCAATTGGCTCCTCAAGCCAAAGTTGCCGAGAAAACCTTAGACTTTGCCTCTCCTAGCGATAGTGGTAGCTTACAACGTCTCTTAGCAACAGTAGAGACTCATACTGAGACTGAAACCAAGGTAGAAACTAAGGCCGAGCCAAAGCTCGAAACCAAGGTAGAAACCAAAGCAGAGCCACAGGTTGAGGTTAAGGTTGAGCAACCTAAGCTTGAGACCAAGGCCGAGCCAAAGGTAGAAACCAAGGTCGAGCCAAAGGTTGAGGCTAAGGTTGAGCAACCTAATGTAGAACCAAAGGTTGAGACCAAAGTTGAGCAGCCTAAGGTCGAAAATAAGGTGGCTGCCCCAGCCCCAGCTGTAGCAGCTGCCCCAGCAGCTGCGGCACCTGTAGTAAAGAGTGCTCCTGTAATTGCAGCTACTAAGCAGGCTGCAAAGGCTGTAATTAAGACTCCTCAGCAGCTGGCTCAAGAGCGTATGGCTAAGAAGCTCGAGGCTATTGCCGCAGAGTGGAAGAATGTCGATTTGGGCGAGCAGTTCCAAGTGTTATTCTTCTTAGTACAAGGCGTTCGCTTTGCTGTACCTTTAATTGATTTAGGCGGCATTTTTGAGTGCGAAAAGATTACTCAATTATTTGGTAAGCCTTCTTGGTTTATGGGTATTACTGATGTTCGTGGCGATAAGATCAATATTGTTGATACTTTACGCTGGGTAATGCCTGAAATTAAAGACAGCCCAGATAAATATCCATATTTGATTTCACTTGGTAATACTGAGTGGTCAATCGGCTGTGATATCTTAGAGGGTAATCGCACTTTAAATAAATCTCAAATTAAGTGGCGTGAAATCCCTGGTAATCGCCCTTGGCTTGCTGGTATTGTGACCTCAGATAAGTGCGCTGTGTTACATGTGCAATCCTTAATTGCCTTGTTTGAAGCGGGCGCTGATATTGAAGATCTCAACAAAAATCTTAAGACTGACAAAAAGTAAGAAATTTTGTTGGTAAAGAAAGAGCTAATAGAGCCGTAATTATTTGTTGTTTGTAGCTATAATTAGGCTCTAAAGTGCGATAAGGGCCGATAATTTGGCTATAATTAAGAGAAATATTGCTTATCTAATATATAATCAGTTAGGCATTATTTTTCAAAATAGATTTCATTAATGCGCTTTAGCGCAGACCAAAATCAGACTGATAAGGAACCTTAAATAAGGGGCCATAGTAGGGGCTGAATAAGCTCAACATATCAGTTGCTCTCCACCAGTTGTTGTTATGGTTGGAGATTGAGTTTAGAGGACTTTATAAAATGGCTAATGAAGCAGCAACTTCATCCTCAATTTACGAACCAGATAACAATTCCCAAAACGAAGTATTACGCTGGGTAACTTTCCAATTAGATAAGGAAATTTATGGCGTAAACGTAATGCAGGTTCGTGAAGTTTTACGTTACTCTGATATTGCTCCTGTTCCAGGTGCACCAGCTTACGTACTCGGCATTATTAACTTACGTGGTAATGTAGTATCTGTTATTGATACCCGTATGCGTTTTGGTTTACCTCCATCAGAGATCACTGATAACACTCGTATCATGATCATTGAGTCTGAGCGTCAGGTAGTTGGTATTTTAGTTGATTCCGTAGCTGAGGTAGTTGATCTCAATACTGCTGATATTGATGATACCCCTAATGTAGGTACCGAGGAGAGCGCTAAGTTTATTTGTGGTGTTTGCAACCGCGATGACGACTTATTAATTCTTATCGATCTCTACAAACTCTTAACCGAAGAAGAGTGGCAAGATATCGCCAATATTTCTAACTAATAACTAGATAGTAATTAGTTTTAACAAAAAAAGAGCCTCATTATTATGAGGCTTTTTTTATTGTAGGTTTTTTTATAAAAGATATAGTCTCTGGTATTAGGCTTTACTTTGGTCAAAAGCTAAAAGCAGCACTCTATCTCACCTAGATAGGCCTTATTCAAACCTACCAGCATGCGTCCATATCAAATGTTGGTTTTTTCAAAGGCCACTCAATAAGTTAATACAGTCATAGCCTATATCTTAGGTACATGGTCTTTAGCCAGCTCTCTGGCACAAGCCCCGCAGGCCCTAGCCTGGCAGTCCCATGGCTCTGGCACCTGGTCCATGGCCCATGGCTCTGGTTCTGAGCTTGCTGGTCTAGCAGCATGCCTAAGCAAGCTCTTCATGGCAGTAGCCTGAGGTAGCAAGCGTCAACTTGCGGTGGCCTGTAGCACCTTGCTAGATCCTACAATGGGGCAGGGAGCGTATTGTAGTGCCATGCTTAGGCTGCTTTGCTTTCTGGGCTGGGGCAGCAACTATCTATCGTAGCCATGGTTCAAAGGTGATAGCACTAGCTTTTATGGCTTTAAGATAGATGTTACACAAAATGCAGTGGCTTGCTTATTAGTTGGGGTAGTTTATAGCATTTAGAGTTTGACTAAGATTGCCATAGTAGTGCGGTTTATTAACAAGGGATTTGATAAAACATGGTATAATTAAGAGTTTTTTTGTCATTTAGTTGTAAATATAACTAATGATATTCGTAGGATTGTTTGCTTTTTGGTTAAACAGCATGGTGGCACTATTTTTAAGATAAACGCTATTACAAGCGCTGGGTTAAAAATTTGTGGCTAAGGTTTATAGTTAATATTTAGGATTATGGTAATGGACATCACTAATGGCAATTTAGGCTTGCTTCCTTTTTATTTTATGGGCGGTCTAGTGGTTGTTCTATTCTTGCTTTTAGTATCTTTTATTTTAAATAATAAAAGAGCCTCTCGTATTGAGGCCGTTATGGATGAATTGCAAGAACGTTTGGTGCAATCTGAAGTTGCTTTAGCTGATGCTGGTAAGTCTTTAGATGAGTTGTTCGGTAAGCGTAGAGCTAATGGTGGTGAACTTAATATTCCTACCGATTTAGAGTCATTAACTTTCATTGATGATGAGGGCAATACTCATAATTTAAAGGAAACAATTGAGTCTTTAAAACAGCAAATCAATGATGTAGGCGCTGAACAGCACCGTTACTACCAAAGTATTATTCAAGAGCAGCAGGTTTTAGTTGAGTCTGTATCTTCTTTAAAGGATTTAATTGCCAATATCCAAGCTGATCGTGCTAACAATGCTACAGGTGGTAATCAGGCTAATGATAATAGTGGTAGCTTTAATCAGGTCATGCCACAGACCTATGCCGATCCTCAAGAAAATGCCTATTTAGAGGCTGAACAGGCCTTTAACCAAAGCGCTAATGGTATTTTTATGCCTCCAGGGGCTGCTGCTAATATGATGGGTAGCGAGCAAAATAATAATGATGATTTAGCCTCTGATGCTTCTTTTGCTCAAACTGCCGCTGATATTGCCCAATTAGTAGCTAAAACCGATTTTAGTGCTATCGATCCAAATAGCGCTCCTACTACTATTGGCGAGCATATGCAAAATGCTCAACGCCAGGCCATGCCACGCCCAAATCAGGCCAATATGCAAAATATGAGAGCAAATAGAGCTCCTGGCAATAACCAAGCACGTAACAACAATAATCAGGCTCCTAGCCATAACGGTCAGAGCCATGGCATGCAGAATAATAAGGCCCAAGGCTTTGTAGGTGGCCGTGACCCAATGAATCCTTTGGGTATTAATAACCAAGTTGCTAATAATAGTTTTGACCCTCAAGCAACATTTGGTAATGGAGGCTCTGATCTTGGCTCTATGAATGCTAAGGAGAATCCCACGCCAGGTTTATTACCGCCAGAGGAACAACTCATCGAATATGAGATCCCAAGCCCAAGCTCAGAACAGATTATCAAGAATGAGCAATCCTTATCGCTAGATAATAACCAAGAGACCACTAGCTTAGTAGATGCTATTGATTTTAATGAGGTAGTATTACCGAACGTTAATATCGATCCTAATGCCATTGGCGATACTGCTGAGGTGGCTTTAGGTATGGATAGCCTAAACTCTGATAGTAATAGCAATTTAGCCCAAAAACTTGAACATGATGGCTGGCAAGTGGCTGAAATTGAGCCAATGGCTGCCTTTGCTGATCAAGAGATTAAGGGTGCTATTGCTGATAAGGGAGCTCATGATCATCATGAATTAAATCACGGCAAGAGCAATTCTGATGAAGATCGTTTTGATGCCTTAGAGAATTTTTCTAAGCTTTATAACCACTCTGTACAAGACGAGAACTCTGACAAGCCTAATAACTTGTTAGAGAGTTCTTTTGGCTCTGAGCAAAGTGTTAACCAAGCTACTGGCAATACTCAATTAACCATTGATTATACCTCTAGTGATTCTTTAGATAGCTTAGATAACCTTAAGGTGGCTGTTAACCATGATATGTCCCCAGGTGTGGCTAAGAACAATGACGCTCAGAGTAATCTTAAAGGCGACATGTCTGCTGCCAATGTGGACTATTTAAAGGTTCCACAAAATGCTCCTGTGGTTGATATGATTTATGATCATAACTATGTACAGCAGCAAAAAGATAAGCGCCCTAATGGTATTAGTATTGATACTTTAGATAAAGCTAAAACCTTTATTGAGGCAGGTGTATCTTTAACTGAAATTTCAGCTAAGACTGGTCTTAGTGAAGACGAGATTAAGCTTATCTACGATGTAGATGAAAATGGCAAGATTAAAGACACTACAGCTCAATTTAAGAAACAAGCTGA
The DNA here is from genome assembly GCF_023050945.1 of Anaerobiospirillum sp. NML120448. Lineage (GTDB taxonomy): Bacteria > Pseudomonadota > Gammaproteobacteria > Enterobacterales > Succinivibrionaceae > Anaerobiospirillum. The sequence continues at coordinate 38,282 of NZ_JALKIM010000029.1, forward strand.
GGACAGTGAAGAAAGTATCTTAGACACTAATGTAGCTGACGATAAGGACAATAACGATAGTAAAAACTTATCCCATAAAGCTACTAGCAAGAAAAAGGGTGCTAAGAAAAATAATAAGACCTCTGTAAAGCAAAGCCATGCAGTACAAGACAATAATCCATCATCAGCTTTAGATAAAGATGAGCGTATGGTTATTGAGTCTATGATGCAAGAAAAGCATGATCCATTCTCTCAAGAGGTGGCAAAAGAGCTAACTCAAGAGTTTGATACTCAAGAGGACAAGTCAAATAGCATAACAGTACAGAGCAGTGATCCTATTCCTGCACCTGTAGGGGAAGAGCTATCAGAAGAGGAGGCTCTGGCTGCTAGTTTGTTATCACGAGAAATGCTTGAGGAAGGAAAAATACCTGAGCTTTCTCAAGAGGCCGACTTTAAGGCCGCTGTAGAGCAAAATAAACTAGAGCGTGAGCAAGCCTTAGCGCAAAGCATTGAGGAGACACAGGTAGCTGCTACTTTGGATAATAACTTAGATGCTATTGATCGCCTTGCTAATTCTATTATTAGTGAGAATGAAAAGAATGGCTTACTAAGTACCAAAGAGCACCATAGTGAGCCTGTATCTGATATAGACGATCCGCTTAATGTGCTAGGGGACTTTAAACATAAAAAGGGATCCTCTGTAGCAGCTTTAGCTCAAAGTATTAAAAATACCTCTGATGACTACATGGCTGAATTAGAGCACGACATTAATGATGCCCTTAAAGATGATAGCGTAACTATTGGCTCTTCTGCGGCTGTTAAAAATAAAGCACCAGCTAATAAGCAAAGTGCCCAAGATAATTTAACTGTTGAGCAAAGAGTGCAAGCTAATCGTAAAAAGATTAGTTCTTTAGCTAGTTCAAAAGATAATCCATCTCAGGCTGCTCGTGCTGCTATGCAAGCTCAAAAGAGCCGTAATTCACGCAAGAGCAAAGCCCGTGATCAAGGTGCTATTGGCGCAGTAGGATCTGCAACCTCTGAGCGCTCTTACGATGGCATGGATTTAGGTGGTACATCCTTTAGCCAAAATGCAGCAGCTAACCGAGCTCCAAATCGAGCTCAAAGCCAAGCTGTAAAAGCTAATGCTGCCAATAATGATTTAGCTATGAGAGCCGCTCTTGATAAAGGCCCACAAAGCTCAGGTCGAGGTCTGTCAGCCTTATTAGGTGCTGATATTGATGATGATATGACCTTAGAGCAATTAACTGCTCCAAGAGCTATGGATAAGCCAATTAAGAGCAATAATTATCCTACTGTAGATGAGGCTTTAGCTCAGATTGAGAGTACACCACGTAGTGCTCCTTTATCATTAGGTGCTATTGAACAGCGTGCTACACCAGCTACCTCAAGTTTTTCGTCAGTAAGCTCGAAAAACCCTGGTATGGCTGATGTTATTGCCATGGCTCCTATGGCCCTTGGTTCCATAGAGGGTGATGTTGATGGCATGGTAGCAGGGGCTATGATAGAAGATGAGGATCCAGCTGCGCTATTAAGTCAGGTAGTTAAAGGTGGGTTCAACTCAGTAGCGCTCAGCAATGATCAACTTAATACTTTAAATGAGATTAACTCAAATGGTATTCCAAGTAACAGTGTAGCTACTGCCACCGCCCCTCAAGGCAAATCGCAACACTATGCTAATTACCAAGCACGTAATGCTTACGGCATTAAGCGTCGCTAATTTAAAAGGCTACCTCAATAGGTAGCCTTTTCATTTTTGCCCCAGCTCCAACCTACGCCGCATCCTGGCTACCACCGGGCCAAGCCCTTGACATCTCTAGGCCGCAGCCTAACCACGTGCTTGCAGCCGCCTTGCCAGAGCCTAGACACACTCTAGCAGCCATCTTAAAAATACAGTACCAGTTAAGCTAACTGTTGTTGGGATCTGGTTCTTATTTAAATTACCAAATTTTATTATGTTAAGAATGCATTTTTGATTTATCATAGCTTGTTCAATTTTTTGGTAGGAGGCAGGTATTGCCTCCTTTCAAAAAGGAACAAATTATACATAAAATTACAAGAAGTATATTTTTCTAATTTTTAAAGAGCACAAATGGCGTATTTAAGCCATCTTTCTTATCCAGCTAAGCTGGAAGTTGGAGTTAGGTATAAGTGTATGCCAAAGTCAGTATCCTGAGGATACTATAGGTAGCTCCAAGGGTAAGAGCCTGACAGCTTCTAAGCAGGTACTTCTGAGGTTAAGGGCTATAAGGCGATAGGCATGCTATAGGTAGGCCTTATTAGGGCCTATACCTATATGAGCAGATTATTTGTAGCGTTAATAATGAGGTGAAGATATAGCGCTAAGGATAAAGGGAGCTGTTAGCTATTTTTGTTGCTTTTGCAATAAATCCTTTACGGCTTTATCATCGATTTTTTCTTGAGAGTTACCCAAAGAAATAGCATATTCTGTTTGAATTTCAGCGGTAACATCTTCTGCTTGTTTCTCTTTAGCAATAAGTTCTTCAGTGCTTAAGTAGACTGACTGTTCTTTATTGGCAGCTGTTGGAACTTGCTTGCCTTGAGTGCTATTTGATTTAGGGCTAGTAATGGTAATAGCAGGCGCTGTCTTAGCATTACTGTTTTGCAATAACTCTTGATCGTGCTTATCATTTGGGCCTGGTTTTAGTACTACTAATTTAATGCCATCAGGCAAGGTAGAGGTCTTATTAGGGGCAACCACGCATTGCTCTAATGGTTTTTCATTGTCTTCTTTATTGCTTTGAGGGCCTTCTTTTAAGATTGCAATAATACGCTCTCTTTGATCAGCACTGATATCATCTGGTAGTAGTGCTAGATTGGTAATACTCTGGTAGGTTTTACCACTTTCAGTATCCACCATAGGTAAAATTAAATTAATACCAGAAATACTACCTGTTTTAGTTTTAATTTCTCCAGATAAAGTGCCACCATAAGCGCCATCAAGATTTACTTTTGGCTCTTTTGTCTTGGCTAAATCCTGAGATTGAGTCTTTCCTTGAGCTTGAGCTTGGTTGTTACTTTGTGAGTTAGCGGTCAGCACCATAGAGCCTGCTTTAACTTGGTTTGCCAGGGCCTGAGCAGGGGGTTGGCCTTGGCCTTGTACTTGGCCCTGAGCCATGGCCTGTGCCTTAGCTTGAGCTTGGGCCTGCTGCTTTGCTAGCAGTTCACGTTGCAAATCGGCTCTGCGGGTAATATTAATGGTGCCCTTAGTAGGTTTGGTCTTAGAGCGTAAGGTCATAACAATAAACTCATTAGGTACGCCTAAACGCATAGAGTAACCAGACCATACAGCTATACCGTTGCTAACAATTAAGTCAGTATTGTTAATACGATAGTGGCCAGACAAAAAGCCCTCATTAATTTTGGCTACCACTTGATTGAGACCTAAAATCAAACCACCATGAGTATGGCCTGATAAAACTAAATCTACCTTTTTATCACTGTGGGCAAAATCAATAGCATATGCAGGACGGTGAGAGAGCACGATAGTAGGGGCACTATCATCTAAAGCTTGAGCTACGCCTTTTACATCAGGCATAGGAAGTCCATAATTAGCAGCCTTAGGATCAGTAATACCACCTAAGGTTAAGAGTGTTTTATTTTTGTCATCTTGTAGTGCTACTACTTTGTTATCTAAGCTCATAATGCCGCCTTTAACAAAGTAATCATGCCATGATTGATATCCTGAGTAATACTCATGGTTACCAGTAGTCAGATAAACACCAAATTTGGCTTTTAAATTAAATAGTAATTTAGTTACCGCATCTCTCTTGTTTACTTGACCATCAATAAGATCACCTGGAAGTAAAATTAGGTCTGGATTGAGACTATTGATTTTATTAACAATGTCACCTACATAGCTAGGATCGGTAGTGGTAGTAATATGAAAGTCTGAAACCATAATTACACGCATACCGTCTAGTCTAGGATCCAATCGCTCCATGGTGACTTGATAGTGATTAATACGAGGCTTGCTATAGGCTGTAGAAGTGCCATAGCAGGCTACAGCTAGCGCTAAGATGAGCATTAGCTGGGCATGAAAAAGGGAAAATGCTGGCAGAACAAAAGCTTTATAGGAGCGCTTAATAATTTTGGCTCCTAAATTTAATAGCGAGCGAAATACTACTAGTCCTGCTAAAGTAATGAGAGTAGTGCGAGATAAGTCTAAAACAAAGTTAAGGTTATAAGGAATATCAGGGTCAAAAGGATTGCCACCAACAATCAAGTGTAAGTAATTACGGCTAATACCTAAGATTACTAATAAAGATAGAATAGTTTTCGAGCGCCAAGAAAGCCTTAAAGGCATAATAAGCCCAAAAAGCAAAACCAGAAGAACAACGAGAGAAACAAGGTTTTGAGTGTTTGACATAAATGGCACTACTTAAATACAGCTATAAATAAGAGAGCTCATTATAATACCCCAAAATTAGCATAGACATATGGATCGCAAAAAAGCTAAAGATTAATGATCTCATACCAGCCATTAGCCATCTTAAGTGCTGCGCACCTTACTAAGCTTTAGCCCCTTTATAAGTGCTCAAAGCATTTCATGGTCTGTTTAGCTGGAAGTTTTACCAAAGCACTAATCATAGAACAAGCAAAGAGTACTTTGAGTCGATAAAAGCCCTGCAATAGCTTAATGCCTTACTATCAATAGCACGAGGCGCAATGCTTTAAAGATAGCGCACATTAGGAGAGCCTTGTTAGAGTTAAAAGAGGCCCTGTGCACTGAGGTCTTCTTAGCTGAGTAAGCCTTATGCACAGGGAAGGCGCTAGGATTAGATGCTAGCGTGGGTGGGGCTGTAGAGCGTATGCAGCGCTTAAGTGCGGGCGCTAGTACAAGCGCAAGCGCTGGTGCCAGAGCAGGCTCTGGCACTGGTGCTAGAGCGAGTGCGGGCGTAAAAGCCTGATGGAGCTGGGCAAATACAGCCTAAAATGGATGGGCGAGAGGCATGGGTGCTGTTATGCAAAGGCAAACAATGAGCATGAACAGTACAATAGGCAAAATAAGCAAAAGCTTGAGCCTCTAAAAACTTTGCATCAATGCCAAAATCAGAACATTGGGCAATAGTTAAATTAAGCTTAGCCTCATGAGCTAATAGAGCCATTCTTTCTAGTAAATAGCTGTTAAAGGCACCGCCACCACAAGCGACAATTTCAATATCTTTGCATAAGGTACTTTCATGGTCTTGGTAAACTTTAGCTATAGCATCGATCACTGTTTTAGCTGTTAGCTCGGTAAGAGTAGCTAAAATGTCACAGAGATTAGCTTGAGTTAAATTAGTCAGATCATACTGACTTAAGTAGTCAGAGATAAAATTACTATTAAAGAGCTCTCGGCCTGTAGATTTTGGATAAGGCTGAGTAAAGTAAGGATGAGAGAGTAGTTTAGTCAGTGCCTGATGGTTAACTTGTCCTTGACGAGCTAAATTACCATCTTTATCAAAGCTGATATTTAGGTAGGTACGGCAGATATAATCAATTAAAGTATTGGCAGGGCCTGTGTCAAAAGCACTAATTAAAGCGCCTTGAGCTCCTAATACAGTGATATTAGCAATGCCTCCTAAATTTAGAACCACTCTAGTTTTATTGGCACTGGCAAAAACCATCTGATGAAAAGCTTGAGCAAGCGGTGCTCCTTGTCCACCATTAGCAATATCAGCTGCTCTAAAGTTAACAATAGCATCAATATCGGTGCTGTTGGCTAATAAAGGGCCATTATCAATTTGGAGGCTAAAGGCATCTTGAGGCTGGTGACAAATCGTTTGACCATGAGCTCCAATAGCGCAAATATCTTGAGCTTGATAATGGCTCTGGGCTAATAATTGTTTAACCGCAAGAGCTTCTTTAGTTGCGACTACATTAGCTCCAAGACCTAAACTATAAACATTATCATGAGCGCTATGAGGCTGACATAAACCATTTAACAATAGTTTTTCCTCAGTAGTCCAATCACAGGAGGTAGTAGCTAAAGTTTTAAACTTTAAGCAACCTTGTTCATCAGCCTTGATAGACATAAGAACGCCATCTAAGCCATCAATGCTAGTTCCTGACATAAGACCAATAAACAATTGTTCTACATCCTGGTGCTCATCATTCATGATTACTTTCTCCAGCCTAATTTACTTATGGATGCCCTTTAGGCATTTTAAAACTTAAACAAAAAATAATGAGATCTTAGCCTAAGAGCTTTAACAAATAGGCGTAATTCTCCACCTATAACTCGAAGAGTTTAGGTGGAGATGTAAGCCTACATCTTAATAACATTATAGCGGTCGATCTTGCTTTTCTATATATTCTCTCAAAACAGATAGAGGAGCACCTCCAACTGAAATTAGGCAGTAAGCTCTTGACCACATAGCATTTGTTCCAAAATAAAATTGACTTAAATAAGCAGATTAGTGTTTTCTTATGTGTTTTGAGCTAATGGTTTTGAGGTAATTGTAAAGTATAGCGGTACTATAATTTAACCCCTGACTTTTATAGGATTGATGCATGTTTTACAGTAAGCGGAGGCATATTGAACATGCAAAAATCGCCCAATGTATCCTCGGTAATCAATAA
>NZ_JALKIM010000030.1 GCF_023050945.1 Anaerobiospirillum sp. NML120448
GGCAAGAAAAATTTCCCTGCTAAGGAATGCAAAATCTTAGGCAGACGATCATTAGTTTATGTGTAATGTATGCGATTCATCCCCCGCCTCGCTTCAGCGTAGGCGGGGGTATTCTCGCTAATTTATGATAAAGGCACTAAGGAGAAGATATGCTATTTAAGAAAGTTGCCCAATTTATCACTGGTATGGTACTTTTTAGTGCTTTATCAGTACAAGCTGCCACAGATATTCGAGTATGGTGCTGGGACACCAACTTTAATATTAAAGCGGTAAGAGATGCTGCTGCTGTTTATAGAAAAAATCATCCTGATATTAATATCGTAGTGGATAATGTTGAGAAGGCTGTTATCTTACAGCGCATTAACGATGCTATTGCAACTAAAGATTTCTCTCAATTGCCTGATATTTTTCTCATTGAAGACTATAGCTCTCGCAATTATGTTATTAACCATCCAGATCTGTTAAAAGATCTTAGCTCCTATATTAATAAAGATGACTTTGTAGACTTTAAGGTTTCAATTTCATCAAATGATGGCAAGATTTATGGCGTTCCATTTGACTCAGGCGTAGCAGCTCTCTTTGTACGTATGGATCTCTTTGAGGAAGCTGGCTATACCATTGAGGACTTTAACGATTTAACCTGGGATAAATTTATCCAAATGGGTCGTAAAGTCCGTGCTACTACCTCTATTCCTCTTTTGCCTTATGATATTAATGATTTACAAGAAATTCGTATCATGATGCAGTCTGCACAAGCTTGGTATACCGATATTAATGATGAAAGTAAGGTAACTATTGCCAATAATGCAGCTCTCAAAGAAAGTATGCAGCATTTCCGCCGTATGAATTACAGTGGTTTACTTGTTAAATATAATGGTTGGGATGACTTTTTACGTACTTTCCAAAGAGGTAAAGTTGCAGCAGTACTAGCAGGTTGTTGGCTAACACCATCAATTGAAGCAACTTTAAGTCAATATAATGATTGGCGTGTCTTACCTATTCCTAAGCTCAATACCCCTAATGCCACTCAATTTTCTAATGTTGGTGGCTCCCAGTGGTTTGTTAACAACTCCTCTCCTCGAGCCGATGAGGCAGCCAAGTTCTTAGCTGAGACCTTTGGTAAGGATCGCAATTTTATTAACAAGCTTATTCCTCGTATTGGCATTATTTCAGCCGTGAAGCATACTGATGTACTACCAAATTACCAAAAGCCAAATGCTTTCTTTGGTAAGCAATTAGTTTATATGCGCTTTACTAATTGGAACGAGCAAGTACCACCAGTTAACTATGGTACTCACACCCGCTTAGTTGAAAGCTCAGTACAAAATGCTTTAGCTAAATACTTACAAGGAGCCGATCTACAAACCGTGCTCTTAGAGGCTCAACAAGAAGCCCAAACTAATCTCCAATAAGCATCTCTAACTTTTATTTCATAATGCCCAGCAGCCCCAGCTCCTGGGCATTATTCTTTAAGCGCCACCACCCTTCGCCTAGCCTCGCCTAGCCTAGCCTCGTATCGCATCGCCTAGCCACCCCCCGCAAAATCTTTCCCGCTAGCCAAGTCATGCCATGCCATGCCATGCCATGCCATGCCAAGCTGCCCACCACAGCTGCACGCCTAAGCTGCCAGCACCAAGTGTCGCTCCAGCTACTAGCAGCAATCAGAACCTCAGCTCATGCCGCTCCCTAACTCCACCTTAGGATCGACCGCACCTTTCATCATATATACATATGACCATCATCCTATGCTTTTGGAGCCATTTAAGTAGCAATTAGCTCTAAGTGCTCTTGTTTGTATGTGCTACAGAATACGTACTATTAGCAAGACATCTTAGTTAGTAATGTCGTTTTTTGAATTTATGTGCTTTTCCATAAACGATTGCACCAGTTGTAATGGCCTTAAATAGCCAATGTAAACATTTTATGTGTGTTCGCAAAAATGTTTTGTGTTAGCTCACAAAATTAACACTAAACCCCGAATTTATTTGCTTGTGATGCTATTCTTGTAGTTAAGTCAATGCCTAAGCTAACACGATTTAGTGTTTGTAGGGCAACAATTGAGGAGGGTTTATGTCTAATATTACTGAGTTGAAATACACTCGTGGCGTTCTAGAAAAGCGCAACGACATCTGGGGTTGGTGCTTTGTTGGACTTGCTACTATCTTAATTATCGAATTTGTTTTCTACCCTATGGTTCAGGCATTTATCATGTCCTTATACAAGGGTACAGGCAATAATATTAGCTTTGCAGGTCTATACAATTATGAGCGTATGTTAGTTGACTCAACTTTCAAAAAAGCGCTCTTTAATACCTTTATCTATTTAATCATCCAAGTACCAGTCATGCTCTTTTTTGCCTTGGTTGTTGCTGTGATGCTTAACGATAAAAAGCTTAAATTCAAAGGCTTTTTTAGAGTTGCTATTTTCTTACCTTGCGTAACCTCTTTAGTTTCTTACTCTCTTATCATGAAAGCAATTTTTGCTAACCATGGTATGTTTAACTCAGTTATGATTGACTGGGGTATTTTTGATCAACCTATTTTATGGGTAACTGATCCCTTCTGGGCCAAAGCCTTAATCATTATTTCTATTACTTGGCGTTGGATTGGTTACAACATGGTTTTCTATTTAGCTGGTTTGCAAAATATTGAGCCATCTGTTTATGAAGCTGCCGACATTGATGGCGCAGGCCCTATTAAGAAGTTCTTTACTATTACAGTGCCTTTATTAAAACCAATTATTCTCTTTACTACTATTACCTCAACTATTGGCACCTTACAGCTCTTTGATGAGGTTCAAAATATTACTCAAGGTGGTCCAGCTAACGGAACAGTAACTATTTCACAGTACATTTATAACCTGTGCTTTAAGTTCACTCCTAACTTTGGCTATGCCTGTGCAGTGTCATTTGTAGTGGTATTACTAATTGTGATCTTGTCTATGATCCAATTTAGATTAGCTCGTGATAAGGATTAGTTGAGGTTTTTATGAAGCAATCTCATTACAATACAGCAATGACTGTAATTCGTTACAGCGTCCTTTCTTTTGCTGCCTTTATATCATTGTTCCCATTTATCTGGATGTTAATTGCAGCTACTAACTCTAATGTGGCCATTAACTCTGGCTCTATGATGATTGGCTCTGAGCTTGGCAATAATTTAACTAAACTCTTTAATCCAGAGCTTGGTTTTACTAAGGCTATTTTTAACTCAGCTATTATTGCCCTCATTACTACTTTTTTTGCCTTATTAATCTCCTCTGCTGCAGGTTATGGCTTTGAGATTTTTAAGTCCAAAAAGCGTGATATTGTTTTTGGCATTTTATTAGTTTCTATGATGGTGCCATTTTGTGCCTTAATGGTTCCTTTATTCCGCCTCTTTGGATCTTTTGGCACTATGGGCTTTGACGATGATGGCAATCCTTTAGCCCCATGGAAATGGTTAGGTCTAGACACCTACTTTGCTGTAGTAATGCCATTAGTAGCCACAGCCTTTTTAATCTTCCTTTTTAGACAAAATACCAAAGCCTTCCCTAAGGATATTCTAGAGGCTGCTCGTATTGATGGATTAAGTGAAATTGCCATCTTCTTTAAGATGTATTTCCCTGTAATGCGCCCTACTTATGCAGCAGCAGCCATCATTACTTTTATGGGCAGCTGGAACAACTTCTTATGGCCTTTAGTAGCTTTACAAACACCAGAAATGCGCACTGTGCCTTTAGTCTTGTCTAATATGGGTTCTTCCTATACTCCAGACTTTGGCATGATTATGTGTGGCATTGTGATCGCTACTTTACCTACAGCCGCTATTTTCTTCCTAATGCAAAAATACTTTGTTGCAGGCATGGTGGGAGCTGTTAAATAAGCGCTTTAACCTCAAAGCTGCTAGCTTTAAGCTAGCAGCTTATCAATACCGATTAATTAATATTAAGAGCATAGTATGGCAAGTATCGTTTTAAAGCACATTGCTAAAGTATATCCAGGTGATATTCGTGTAGTTAAAGACTTTAACCTGGAAATTAAGGACAAAGAGTTCGTAGTATTTGTAGGCCCATCAGGTTGTGGTAAATCAACCACCTTACGTATGATTGCAGGTTTAGAGGATATTTCATCAGGCGAGCTATATATTGGCGATCGTTTAGTCAATGACGTTGCTCCAAAAGATCGTAATATTGCTATGGTTTTCCAAAACTATGCTCTTTACCCTCACATGAGTGTGTACAAGAACATGGCCTATGGCTTAATCCAAAGAAAAACCCCTGCCGATGAAATTGACCGTCGCATTCGTAATGCTGCTGAGATTTTAGGCATCACTCCTTACTTAGATCGTAAGCCTAAGGCTCTCTCTGGTGGTCAAAGACAGCGTGTAGCTTTAGGTAGAGCCATGGTGCGTGATCCTGATGTATTCTTGTTAGATGAGCCTTTATCTAACTTAGATGCTAAATTACGTACTACCATGCGTTCTGAAATTTCCAAACTTCACAAGCGCTTAGGTACTACCTTTATCTACGTAACCCATGATCAGATTGAGGCTATGACTATGGGCGATCGTATTGTGGTAATGAAAGACGGCGATGTAATGCAGGTTGATAGCCCACAAGCTCTCTATGATCACCCTAACTCCAAGTTCGTAGCAGGCTTTATTGGCTCACCTCAAATGAACTTTATGGATGTTACTATTGAGCGCTCTGAGAGCTCCCCAAGTGGCTACAAGTGCGTATTGGACGATAAGCACAGCTTCGATATTTTAAATCGTGAGCAGATGCCTGACTTTGCCCCTTACGTTGGTAAGAGCGTGATTATGGGTATTAGACCAGAGCATATTTATGCAGGTCGCACCATCCCAGGTGAGCAAGACACAGCTGATCTCAATTGTGAAATTGACTTAGTTGAGCCTATCGGCTCTGAGGTTTACTTATTTATTAATGTAGATAAGTACAAGTTGTGTGCTAAGTTGCCACCTATTACAGGTCTAGAAGAGGGTCAAAAGATGGCGCTCAAGATAGACCTCAAGAAGATGTATCTCTTTGATAAAGATACTGAACAAGCTTTACTTAACTAATAATTTACGAGCGCTAACTAAGAAATTAATTAGCGCTCTTTTTTTAGATTAAAAGTATTTAACGAAAAAATCTAAAACTTTACCTTTTCATAATGCTGATAATTGGTACTTTTAACTTTATGGGTCTATAATGGTTTACAAGAACTAAGAAGTTTCACTAACATGCACATTAATTAATGTGCCTGACGGTTGCTGCACAACTTTTAGTTGGTACTTATATTTGAACCAAGTACCTTTAGCTAAAAAATAGAATGTTTGATGTTAAAACAATTTTTAGCACTAGCAACCATTGCAATTGAGGATTTTTTTATGAGACGTAGTCCCCATTTTTCTAAAGGTGGCTCCCAAATTCATCGCACCAAGCGTCGTCGTTTACAGTTTAAGAATATGCGCCGTGTACAACACAAGCGTCGTTTAATTTTCTTTTTACAAGAAAACCGCGGCTAAAATTTTGTAAATTTCTTACTTTCATTAAGGGCCCGCCTTAGGGCCTTTAATTTTTTTGCCACCCCACATTTTTTCCATCCTACAGCCCCCAACGCCAAGCACCCAACCCAACCCCAAGTCAACATTACCCACATTACAATCTTGGCTCCTGCCCAATCCCTAAAATCACAGCCTCAACTAAAGCTGCACCCCACTGCTAGCAAAAAATCATGACCATAATTAAGGCTCAAACCCAAGCTGGACTTTAAATTGTCGTGTCATAATGTTTGATAACTATTAGGATGACAGAGTCTTGTTAAACACGCTCTTAGCAATTACTAACTAACAAGAGGCGCAATAAAGCAAACTTTACAATATCAAGGACAATGGCAAGTTATTAGCCAAGCTTTTGGCTATAGCTCATGGCCATGGCCATGGGCCATGAGCCTAAGGCTATTAGACTGTGGCCGAAGGCCACAGGATGCAGCCTCTTTAGCTCCGCAGCAAACAGGCCTTTGGTCTTGAATCTTAGGCCCTTTTTCTAGTGATGATATATGGACAGTTAAGGGGCAAAAATTAGAGGTTATGGAGCGCTGGTGATAAGTTTTGAGCACTATGTGAAAAAAAGCATAGATTTTGCTTAAGAAAATTATTTAATAAAAATAGATCATTACTTAATGAAACAATGATCCTTATTTTATGCGCTTAATAATAATTAAATAGCCTAAATTACGTAATCTAATACTTTCTTTAGAGTACAATAGAGATTCTAAATTATACTTTTAAGCGATTTTTGGTTTTTTGCCTTTGCCCTAGTGCAGGAGTTGATAGAAGATGTTCATTACTAAGCCGCAAGACATGATGAAGGAGTACCGTAAAGCCTCCGTCAATGCTGAGCTTGAAGTTGCAGATCCTTACACCATTACTAAAGCACTTTATCAGGGAGTGTTTGAGCGTCTTGGTCAAGCTAAAGGAGCAATTGAGCGTGGCGACTTGGAAGAAAAGGCTAAAAAGCTCGCCTCTGCAAGTGCCATTATTCAGCACTTAAAAGACACCTTAGATCCTACACATGCTCCTGAAATTGCTAAAAACTTAGCTTTCATTTATGACTTTATGTTAGCTAAATTAGCTGATGCAACCATTGATTTAGACCCACAACCAATCGATGATGCGCTAAAAGCTTTCTTACCAATTAAAGAGGCCTGGGATAATATTCCTCAATCAGCTATTAAAGAAGCCCAAAGCCAAATGCGTTCCAACGCCAATCACTTCCAGCACAATTACGATCCTTCTAAGAAGTTGATTGACGGTGCTGTGTAGGATATTTTATGAACCAAGAGCTTTTAAATTTAGCTAAGGCCATTGATGACAACGACGACGCCATCTCCGATGCTTTAGAAGCCGAAGATCTAGAAAAAGCAGAACAACTTACTAATGAAAAAGTTGCTTTGTTTAGACAGCTATATGAGCTTTCACAAAAAATTGAAGATCGCACCGTTTTAGACGAATATCTCAATTCTTTATATGAAGTTACAGCTGAGCAGCGTGATCTTTTAGTTGCCGAGCATGAAAAGGTAAGACGTGAGTTAAGTGGTTTAAAGAAAGGCTCACGTTGCAAACAAACCTACCAAAAAATTAGAAAGTATTAATTACTTACAGGCTTAGTAATGCTACTAAGCCTTTTTTATGCACTCTTAAGCTGTCTTGAAAAACCACCTTAATCTGAGCGTAGTGACTATAAGTTTCTCTCCCTCATCTAGCGCCAGATAAGCCTCTTGTAGCTAAGCAAGCCATATACAGCTAAGCATAGCGATACGCCGCATGCAGCAACACAACAGCGCAGCTGTGCAGATGTGCAGCAGCACAGCGATGCTCCGCAGTGCGCATTGGTGTTGCGCATTTGTTGCGACGATACTGCGGACGAGCAGGTGAGCGCAGCAATGCGTAGTGGCGCACATTCTTTGGTGTTCTTTGATAAAGATTTAAAATAATTTGCCGTCAAGTTAATGTTTCTAGCTCAATTCTTGCATAAGAGTTTTGCCAAGCAATGTGCTTGTTAATCTTTTGAGTAACATTCATTTTCACAATAGCAATAACTGACATAGGGGAGAGCCTTATATAAGGGCTCTGCCCTATGGCAGTAATATTGTGAAAGGTTTAAAAATTTTTAAAGGGAAATGGTATGTCAGAGTCAAATACCTTGATAAATTCCAGTTCATCATTCGACAGTTCTGATTTTGATGAAGAGATTAAGCCTTGGGAAAAAGTGGACGAAAATACAGCTCCAGAGGCCATTTCAGCTCAACTAAGAACTCGTTCTGAGGTTGAAGAGGAGTTTAAGCGTGAATTAGGCTTTGACCCAAGTAACTTAGATGAAATGTCTATGCATGTTACTCAAATGCAAGAAGATGTTGCTGCTGAGCACGTGCAAAAGTTACTCGAACTGCAACAAGAAATGACAGCCATGTTAATTGAAAGATTCAATAATAATATGGAAGCTTTCAAACTATACATGCCTTCAATTTACGAGCAGTTTGTCGACTTTAAGCCATCTGAAAGCTTGGAGTTTATCTGTACTTCTAATGGTATTCCTAACCTTTACTTCCCAGAGCGTGGTGAGTTCTTCTACAAAGTATTTGATCCGGTAGAACTTTGTAATGCTCAGGTTGACTTAGTATTGGAAAAGAGCCCATTTAGACAGCTCAACTACGGTATTGATAAAGAGTTATTCGGTCAAATTCACCACCGTTATCTTAACGAGATGGTTAAATTTAATGCCGAGCACTTACCTAAAGTACAAAACCCACTACTTTCTGGCTCCTGCCCAATTTGTATTGTAGTAGGCTGCGGTTTAGGTTACCACTTAGGTCACCTCTATGAGCGTATTGATGTAGGTAACTTAGTTTTAATTGAGCCAAACTTAGACCTATTCTTTGCCTCTTTACATGCCTTTGACTGGGCCAACTTATTAACCTACCTCCATGAGAATAATCGTGGTATTTACTTAATGGTAGGTCAAAGTAAGGACGAAGTGTTCGAGGATCTCAATAACTACTACACCCGTCACGGACGTATGTTAGCTTGTTATATGTGGTCAATGGTTCACTACCGCTCTCAAATTATTAATGAGATTGCAGATCGTATTATTGAAGACTATGAGCGTTCCTATGCTACTTTGGGCTTCCTTGATGATCACCTTTTTGCTATCTCTCATGGTATGAACCATGTACAAAATGGTGTGCACTTTGTACGTAAAGATATTGAGTTCCCAGAAAATTGGAAAAAGACCCCATTTGTGATCGTAGCTAATGGCCCATCTTTATCCAAAGACTTACCTTTCTTACGTAAAATTCAGGACAAAGTCATTATCTTTGCCTGCGGTACTGCTTTAGAAACACTATATAACGCTGGTATTAAACCAACCTTCTATGGTGCTACTGAGCGTTTACGTGTAGTTGCCGAGCATATTTCTATTATTCCTGATAAAGAGTTTGTTAACGACTGTATTTTAGTTGCAGGCGACGTAGTACACCCTGAGGTTATCAAACACTTTACCCACACTGCTCTCTTTGGTAAGGCTGACGAAACCTTCTACTGGTTAGCTGCCTCTAAGTTCTTTAACAAGTGGATCAATGTAAGTGCTATTTCACTTATGAACCCATTAGTTGGTAACTTAGGTATTGCTGCTGCCACTAGCTTTGGTTTTGAAAATATCTACTTATTTGGTGTAGATAATGGTACCAAGCGTGAGGATAAGCAAACTCACCCTGATGAGAACTTGTTCTATAAGAAGTTTGATCAAGAAGGCAGCAACCATGCTATTTCAGCTTTAGCTTACGAGCTTGATGGTAACTTTGGCGGCAAAGTTTACTCTAGCTACTTATACAAGCTTTCTGCTCGTTATATGGAAGTTATTGTCCGTTATGGCATGAAAGACAAGAAGCTTAATTACTTCAACTGTTCTGATGGCGCTGCCTTAAAAGACGTAACTCCAGTACACTCTGCCGATCTTGAATGGGATGATTTACCTAATTTTGATCGTGAGGCCTTTGTTAAGTTTATGGACAATGAAAAGACCATGTCCATTGATTTAACTGATGAGGAAAAGAAGTCTCTCATCGATACTAAGTCAGTAGACTACCTCACTAATTTGGTAATTCGCCTCTTAACCGAAGAAGAGCGTCCTAAGACTCGTCTTGACTATGTATTCTTACTCCAAACCGTTTGTGAAGTACTTAATAAGGTTCATGAGACCCGTGATTACTATGTAGCAGATCTCCTGGAAGGCTCCTTATACGGTATGTTCGCTATGGTAATGCGTACCTTATACCTAACTAAGGACTTAGATAAGGCAATTGAGCTTGCCGATCAACAAGTACAAATTATTGTGTACTTCTTGCAAGATGCACGTAAGCTCTATCACTTCATGCCAGATTACAATGCAGAAGATCACCAAGTACACTTACATGGTAAGGTTGGTTATGACCACGGTGACCTTAAGGCTACCAGCTTTGAAAAGCGCAAGCCTTATGTAACCGAAGATGATACTAAGAAGTACCCAACCAGAAAGTTTGTTAAGAGATACGAATAAGCTCATAATAAGCTTAACTAAAACTGAGCCTCATGAAACATGAGGCTCTTTTTTTATCTCTCCTCCCAAGCACTCAGCCTAGCTGCCTGTCTGCCTGACAGCCAGGCTGCATGGCAGCCTGCCCTGCCTGCATAGCTTGCAGTCATGCGGACATGCTGGTAAGCGGTCAAGCACGCCTGTAGGTAGCCTAGCTGGCAGCCAACCAGGTTGGCAACCAGGTGAGTGAAGGCGATAAAAAAAGGGTCTGTAAAGTTAATTACAGACCCTTTTTTTTAAGCTAAAGCAAAACTATGCTCTATTCATCACGATTAAACTTAAAGACGCGACGGCGCATAACCTTTGGTCCTGAGCTCTCAGAAGAGCCCTCTTGGGAGCTTGATGGAGCCTGACCATTTTGCTGGTAGCGGTTCTGATAACCGTTTTGCTGATAGCGATTTTGATAGCCAGAGCCACCAGTACGATAGCTATTCTGATAACCACCGCTAGAGCGACCTTGGTAACCAGAGCTATTGCCACCGCCTTGGTAGCTGCTATTGCCCTGATAGCCACTAGAGCTACCCTGGTATGAGCTGCCACCTTGGTAGCTGTTAGAACGATAGCTATTGCCACCACCTTGGTAGCCAGAGCTATTGCCTTGGTAGCTGTTGCCACCCTGATAGCTATTGCCTTGATAGCCATTAGAAGAGTAGCGATTCTGATAGCCGCCGCTCTGGTAGTTGCTATTAGGACGACCTTGGTAGCTACCCTCGCCCTTATTAAAGCTTGGACGCTGACCCTGAGCAAAGCGTGGGTTTGGACCAGGTCTGCGACCCTTTTGCATTGGGCGCTTGCCCTTCTTGGCCTTCTTAGCCTTAGCAGTAGCAACAGCAATTTCTTTGCGAATGCGCTCAATTTCCTCTAAGGCATTGGTGCGGTGATCTTCTTCAATATCACCAGCATGATTACCATCCAAGTCAACACGAGGCACGCCATCAGCGATCTTCTGTAAGTAAGGTAAGGAGTGACAGTAATTGTGCAGGATCTTATAACGCTGCTTATCAAAGTACTTGTACTGAGCCTCCATTGGAGCTAAACGCTCTAAGATATCCTGAGCGATACCTACCTTTAGAGGTAAACGTTGTTCACGATCTACGAAAATAGCCTTAGGGAAAGCTAAAGCTAAGAAGTTTAAGAAGCGATCACGCTCTTCCTTTTCACGGGCACGACGGGCCTCAGCAGCCTTACGCTCTGCAAGGACACGAGCACGGCGCTCTGAACGCTCAGCAGGAGATAAAGAAGCAGTACGCTCTTTCCAATTCTTCTTATCTTTTGCCTTACCCTCATTAGCCTCAGATTCTTTAGCATCGCTTGCTACATTAGGCTCTGCGCCTGCTTGGAGCTCACTATTAGCATCCTGTGCGTTAGTTGGCTCAACATCGGCAATCTTATTGCCAATATCTTCCTCATTAAAGTTCTGAGAGCTATTAGAATCGGAAATCTTATTGCCAATATCGTCGTCGATATCTTCATCGTTAGCACTGTTGTCTAAACGATTGCCAATATCATCATCAATCTTGTCCTGAACTTCTACAGCATGGTTGCCCACATTGTCATCGTCAGCACTAGCCTCTACTGGAGCTACCTCAGATGCAGCAGCTGGAGCTGGTGCTGTAGCGGCAGCTGGAGCTGGGGCTTGGGCAGCAGCTTTTTGTTGCAATGCTGCGATGGTAGCCTGGAAAGTAGCTTCATCAATGGAACCAGACTCTTTAGCTTGCTGGGCAAGGTTTAATAAGAGTTCTAGGTTAGCATCGTTAGTGGTATTTGGAGCTTCTTCACTCTTGGTGCTAGCAGCCTTTTTAGTGCGAGAAGTAGTCTTTTTAGCCTTAGGAGCCTCTGCCTCTTGAACTTCCTCACTCTCAGCTTGCTCAGCAGCGGCGGTAGCAGCAGCTGCTGCTGCGGCCTCTGCGGCAGCCTTATCAGCTTCGATTTGAGCCTTGGTACGACGGGTGCGCTTTGGCTTAACCTCTACGCTAGCCTCTTGAGGGGCAGCCTCACCAGCAGCGGTAGCGGCTGCTGCTGCCTCTGCGGCGGCCTTATCAGCTTCAATTTGAGCTTTGGTACGACGGGTACGCTTAGGCTTTTCTTCCTTGACTTCTTCTTGAGGAGCTAACAGATCAGTTTGAACAGCAGCAGCCTTTGCAGCCTCGGCGGCAGCTTTATCAGCCTCGATTTGTGCTTTAGTTCTACGGGTACGCTTTGGCTTAGCCTCTACTTGAGCCTCAGTCTCAGGACTCACCTCTTTTTTAGCACGAGTAACTTTACGCTTAGGCTTCTCAGCGGTTACTGCATCTTCAGTATTAGGAACATCACTTTCCATAATAGAACTCCAACGAAATCAAGCTTTTATAAGCTTTAATTACTTTATGATCACCTTACTCAACAATTTTTCTAATACGATATTTCGTACAAAATCACCATAAGCTAGTGTCTTAGTGATAAGAATCACTATTACCACAAAGTAAAAAATTAAAATTATAGACCCTAAAATTAGGCCTACGACTAACACAATAAATCTTTAACTGTTAATAAACCAATCTAAAAACGGCTCTCATCATTCTGGCATTGTTTAATAAAAGAGCCATGGCTTATCTTAAAAATCATCAAGCCAACCAAATAATTGAAAATACAGACATTATCTAGAGTCAAGGATATCTAGTGAACACAATAAACTGATTATTATTTGTTGTTGTCTCACAGCTCAACCTTTAAAAAATTGAATCTAGCTAACAGTATACAACACAAAATTACGTAAAAAACACACAAAATTAGTATTTGCTAACAAAAAAGTTGGGCAAATTTAAGCTTAACTTTTCTTTTTGCTAAGCAAGATTACTACCAACTTTTAATACGCTAATGCTGCGCAAGTAATAATAATAATACTTTTTTAGCATCTATTCTAAAATAGATGCATGTTTTTTCATAGAAATGCCATGCAAATGCCAAAATTTGGCGTATTTACGGTTAAGTTAGTGCTTTCTGAGGCCATAATGAAAAAAGCCACAATCTTAGCTTGTGTGACAAACTAAAACTGTGGCTTATTTAGCTAAAGAGCTAAGACAAATTATTTCTTGGCTTTAGCCTTTGGACGCTTTTTAAGAACTAAACCAGTGCCAGTGCGCTTAGCCTCTGAAATAGCACGATTTTGAGCACGCTCGGCCTTTTGAGCAGCTCTTTCATAACGGCGTTGGGTCTCAGCCTCACGCTTTTGAGCTCTAATCTTAGACTGAGTGATACGCTTTTGAGCTGGCTTTTCATTAGCGTATGGATTATCACCCTCTTTAAACTCAAGCAGCACAGGAGTACCCATGATCTTTAAGGACTTACGATAACAATTGATTAAATAGCGCTTATAGCTATCTGGCATCTTAGAAACCTTGTTACCGTGGATAATAATGCGTGGTGGGTTATAACCGCCAGCGTGAGCGTACTTTAACTTAATACGACGGCCACCAGATACAGGAGGCTCGTGCTCCTGAGTTGCGGCAGATAAAATACGATTAAGTAAAGAGGAGCTATTGCGGCGAGTAGCTGACTCGTAAGCCTCGTTAATAGACTCGAACAGGTTACCTACACCAGTACCATGTAAAGCACTGATAAAGTGAACACGAGCAAAGTCCACAAAGCCCAAGCGCAAATCAAGCTCACGCTTAATCTCATCTTTGTACTCTTGAGTTAAACCGTCCCACTTATTGATGGCTACTACTAAAGAGCGACCTGAATCAATAATGAAGCTTAATAAAGATAAGTCTTGATCAGTAATATGCTCACGGGCATCAATTACTAAAATAGCAACATTACAATCTTCAATGGCCTTTAAAGTCTTAACAATAGAGAACTTCTCAATGGTCTCATTAACCTTACGACGCTTACGAACACCAGCAGTATCAATAACAATATACTTTTGATCTTCACGCTCTAAAGGAATATAAATGGAGTCACGTGTGGTACCAGGCATATCAGCTACCACTACACGCTCCTCACCTAACATTCTGTTAGTTAAAGTAGACTTACCTACATTTGGCTTACCTACTAAAGCAAATTTAATTGGCAAGTCAGCAAATGGGGTTTGGGTGCTTTGCTCGGCCTTTTGCTTGTCCTCTTCGGTCTCATCGCCCTTAATACGAGCTCTTTGAGCTTCTCTAAAAGAGTGCCAATCAAAACCACCGCCAGTGCGATCTACAGGAACATTATCTAAAAATTCAAAGCCAGACTCCCAAACGCTGTCTTGCTCTTCATCTTCGTCTTCAATAATGTCACTCTCAAGAGGGCCCTCTTCACGTAATACAGGGGCAATAACTTCTTCTAAAAGAACATTAACACCACGTCCGTGAACTACAGCTGTTTGGTAGATTTCACCTAAGCCAAGAGCATAGAAGTCTGTGCCAGCAACATCAGGATCCATGCCATCAATCTTATTAGCTACTACAGCGCAAGGTTTACCAGACTTACGAATGTACTCTGCTACTGAGTAGTCGCCAGGCATAATACCAGCACGTGCATCCACCATAAATAACACTAAATCGCACTCATCAATAGCTAATAAAGCTTGAGAGGTCATACGATTAGTTAAATCTGATGGCTGTTCTGCATCTTCTGCAATACCGCCAGTATCAATAACAATATACTCACGACCATCATAGAGCGCACGGCCATACTTACGATCACGAGTTAAACCAGGAAAATCAGCCACTAAGGCATCACGAGTTCTGGTAAGACGATTGAAAAGAGTAGATTTACCAACATTTGGGCAACCTACTAAGGCTACTACCTTCATTAATATTTTCCTTGATCACATAAGAACTTTAATAAAGCTCTCTGATGATCTTTTAAAAATTAAACATTCAGCCTTAAACTGCGAGCAACCGCGCAACCTGCGCTATTGTCGTAGGTTCTCTACCTTACAATTTTAACCTTTAAGACAAGTAACCTTTGGGCTAAAGGTACTTTAAAGAGGAAAAGATAATCACAGATTAATCTTAACTACTAAGAGCTAAGAGCTAAGCTCTTAAATTAAACAGCTGGTGGCTAAAATTAAAGGAGAGATGGCCAAAATAAATGGATTAAGACTTAATAGTCTTATTTTTCAAGCAACATATTAGTTGCTAATTATCAGAAAAAAACTAAGCGCAGAATACTCCTTGCTTAGTTTTTTCCTATTAATTTTAATGAGCTTAGCTAAGATTAGATACCAAAGTTAGAGGACTTTCTTTGCTCTTGAGCCTCATTAGTACCTTGTGAGCTTTGCTCAGTTGCAGGTGAGGTATTTTGAGTGTTATCAGCCTTTGGCTTTTGGTTGTCCATAGACTCTACATCAGAGCGTACGCCTGGGGCAATACCAAAGCCTGATAAGCGCTCACGGCGCTCTTGCTCATAAGCCTTAACACGAGCTTCGTACTCAGCACGAGCCTTAGCAGCCTGTGCAGCAGCACGTCTTTGAGCGGCAATTTGAGCCTCTTGCTGGGCAACAGCACGCTTAATAGCAGTGCGGCGGGCCTCAAGCTGCTCTTTGCTCATGCTATTTGGAGCATAAATACCGCTATCGTATACACCTGGATGATGTAAGGTTAAACCTTGAGCTGCCTTTAAGGAAATAAGGTTATTAATATTCTCAACATATTTTGCTGAGCTTTCCTTAGCACCATCAGCGTAGCTATAGCAAGCTAAAGTGCCATCTTTAGCTAAAACATAGAGCTTGCCGTTCTTAACGTATGAGGCGTTATAAATACCAGAGCTATCAACTCTATCCATATAGTCGATAGAGCCATCATTCATATCTAAGAAGTATAAATAGCCCTCATAGTCACCAACCACAGCATAATCGCCATAAATTACAGGAGCAGTAACTTGGCGATAACCTAAAGAGGTATTAGCCCAGCGCTGTGAATTGTCCTCTACATTGACGCAATAAACACTGCCATCATCAGAGGTTAAAACTAATGACTGATTGTCATAAGCCATATCACGGCTGGTCTGATAACCTAATTTGGTTAAATAGTTAAAGGTGCCTAAATCATACTCAACTAAGCCACCAGAATAGGAAGCAGAATAGAGCACACGACCTAATACTAAAGGACGGGAAGCTACATCAGAGACACGATCTAAAGCATTAGCACCACTAGCAGATCCTACATTAATTTGGTTAACAGTAGCGCCATTGCTTTGTAAAATCACATTGACTTTACCTGATGAGGTACCTACTAATAAATACTCATCACCTACCACAGTTGGCTCTGGCTGGGCTCTTAAACGTAATGGTTGAGGCGCATCACCTGTAACCCATAACTTAGTGCCGCTAAAAGTATCAAATGCAGTGAAATTACCACGGCTATCTAACACGAAGAGCTTATCACCGCTAAAATTAAAGCTTGGCTTGGCAACAACCTCAGCACCTAAGTAGTTTTTCCAAACAATAGCACCATTAGCGCTGCTCAAAAGATAGATATATCCATTTTCAGAGCCTACAGCTAACTTATTACCATTGATGGCTACACCACCAGATAAACGAGCAGAACGCTTATCATCATTTTCTGCCTCATCAGACAGATCAACGCCCCAAATCTCCTCACCATTGGCCTGGCTAAAAGCATAAACCTTTCCTTTACGGGAGGAGGTATATACGTTTTGCTCATCAAAAGCTGGAGCTAGCTCTGAGTAGAAGCTATCAGTGCCACCTGTTGAACTGGACCATAACTCATTGACCACAAAGAGATTATTAACCTCTGGGGCATCAACTGGCTCAAAGCGATTATCGGAGCTAGAGCAACCTACTAAGGTTAAGATTGTCAGCGGTAAAGCAAGAGCTAATTTAGACTTTAGCATGATAAAACTTCCAAAATAATGGCACTGATTTTCTATAGCAAACAAAGCTTGCTCTTAATGATATAAGACCTAACAAGTTTAATAAAGTTCAGTAAAGCTAATCTTTACAATAATTACTTGCTCTCTAAGCTCTTAACCATTTGCTCAGCTTGTTCGGCTACTAACTTATAAGCAGGGGTATCACCATGCTCAATAACATTATCAAACTTAAGCTGTAGCACTGAACTAATCTGTAAGTTAGCAGCTTTAAGAGTATTAATGGCATCTAAATAAGCATCGTGAGCGCCTTTGCGATCACCTTTGGCAATTAAGATATCGCCCTTAGTTTCAGCAACCTCAGCTTTATAAGCATCAGACTTTAAGGCAGCTAAAGTGCTTAGAGCATCATCATATTGGCCTAATTGTGCTTGCAATCTTGCAGTTAAAATAGTGCACTGAGGAGCAAGTAAATCACCACCATGCTTGCTAGCAAAAGCAACTAACTTTTGAGCCTCTTCGTATTTAGCAGCACGGATTTGTACGTTAGCCATATCTAAAGCTAATAATGAACCATAAATATCATTATTAGCATCAATAAACTTCTGAGCCTCTTGTAGCGCACTAACACCACGTGAAGCTAACTGAGTTTGGATTTGATAAACCTCATAAGCAGTCTTTTGACTCTCTGAGAGCTGATAAGCTTGATACTGGCGTACACCTACTAAACCAGCTAAGGCAATAGCAACACCTAAAGCAATTGGTTTCCAATGCTCGTGCCACCATTTTCGCACCGCCTCTTCTCTTTCATGCTCATCAGTTAAGATATCCATCTTGACCCCTGTAAAAATTTTTAAAGTTTAAAAATACCAGCTAAACGCTTGATAATAGCGAAATTTAAGCGCTAGATCTAGTAACATAAGCGCCCCAAATAGAGCTCATGCCTACTAGAGCGCCTTGTTAATATTAAATAACCAAGACTACTTCTTTAAAATCTTAGCAACGTATGAAGTTAACACATCAGCTTGACGAGAAACTTCTTCTTGCTCACCAGTAGCTAAGTTCTTAACCATAACGGTGTTGTTTTGTAACTCTTGCTCACCTAAGATTAAAGCCACCTTAGCCTGAACCTTATCAGCATGCTTTAATAAGCGCTTAAAGTTACCGCCACCGCAGTGATTTAAAACACCACAATCAGCAAAAGCAGAGCGCATCTGAGCGCATAATGCTAATTGATGAGACTCAATATTCTCACCCATACCGCAGACAAAAATGTCTACTGGGCTTGATGGAGCTACCTTTTGCAAGGTGGTTAATAATAAGATCAAACGCTCTAGACCTAAACCAAAGCCTACAGCCTTAGTAGCCTTACCACCTAATTGCTCAACTAAGCCATCATAACGACCACCGCCACAAACAGTGCCTTGAGCACCTAAAGCAGTAGTAGTCCACTCAAATACAGTTAGATTGTAATAGTCTAAACCACGAACTAAGCGAGGATTAATAGTGAACTTAATACCTAAAGAGGTTAATAACTTTTGTAAATTCTCAAAGTGAGCCTTACTTTCCTCACCTAAGAAATCGTATAAAGCAGGAGCGTCCTTTAAGATTTCCTTAACCTTCTCATCCTTACTATCTAAAACACGTAAAGGATTAGTGTGGGTACGACGCTTAGAGTCCTCATCTAAATCTTCAAAGTGAGCCTCTAAGAACTTTACTAAGTTCTCTTTGTAAATTTTACGCTCTTCACTATTACCTAAGGTATTGAGCTCTAAACAAAGCTGATCTGCAATGCCAAGCTTGCACCAAAGATCATGAGTTAAAGCAATGATCTCAGCATCAATATCTGGACCTTCTAGACCAAAAACTTCTACACCTAATTGGTGGAATTGACGGTAGCGACCTTTTTGTGGGCGCTCATGTCTAAACATAGGGCCCATATACCATAGTCTTTGCTCTTGGTTATAGATTAAAGAATGTTCTAAAGCAGCACGTACGCAGCCTGCAGTACCTTCTGGACGTAAAGAAAGACTATCACCTGATCTGTCCTCAAAGGTGTACATTTCTTTCTCTACTACATCAGTAACTTCACCGATTGCACGGCTAAAAAGATTAGTATGCTCAACAATTGGCATACGCATTTCACTATAACCGTAAGAAGCTACAGTTTGACGTAATACTTTTTCAACTTTTTGCCAAACAGAAGTATCCTCTGGTAGCAAATCGTTCATACCACGAATAGCCTGAATAGACTGAGCCATGAATCTTTAATCCTTTAAAAACCTGTCCTCTTACAATCTTACTAAAGCAAAATTAGGACAAACTATGTAAAAACGTACACTATGAGCATTAATCCAACTAATGCTCAAGATAAACCCTCAATTTTACAGCTAAAACACATAAAAATTACAAAAAAACCGATTTTTTGGCACTATTAGCACCAAAAATGCCGTCCCTCCTTAGCACCTACCTACTTTTTCCCCTCCTCATCACCCTCAACTTGCAACTACAGGCTAGGCTAAGCTTGCCAAGACATAGCCTGCAATGGCCTGGCTTATCCATGGCATGGCTGATCCTGGCTTGGTTACGCTAGACTGAGCAAGCTGAGCTTTGCTGAGCTTTGCTGAGCTTTGCTGAGCCCTACCAGGCAAGATAAAACAGAGCCACAGCTATGGCACAAGCGAAAACTAGCTCATCTTTAGTAGGTGTAGGATGCATCTCATGGATGGAGAATTAAATAAGATAAGTACTCAAAAGGATATTTGGTAATTGACGTTTAGGCGTGAATATGGGTATTGGTATAGGAATGAAATGCGTTGTATTGAGCTGTGTCTATACAAGATTGCATCGGGCGAACCTTAGGCTTTGAGTGTGAGCAGCAAGAAAAATTGCCCCCCCACAAGTTTGAAAAAAAAATTAGCCTTAAACCATTGATGGATAAGGCTTGATCGAGGTTTTGACTCCTAAACATTGGCAACAGCATTCAAAAAGACAAAAAGCCAAATTAAGATAAAGCTTGAGGCTGTCTTAACTTGGCTTTAAGGTTAGATCTTTTTAGGCTATTGCTTAGCTTGAGCTAAAGCACGAACACGGCTTTCTAGGCGATCTAAGATCTCATCATTGTTAATACGCCCCATCATTTCGCCATGCTCATAAATCATGCTATTGCCGTTTTTACCACCGCAAACAGCCACATCAGCTCTTAGAGCCTCACCAGGGCCATTAACAATACAGCCCATAACAGCTACTTTAATTGGCTGTCTAATATCAGATAAGCGCTCTTCTAAAGCTTTAACGGTACCGACCACATCAAGGCCATGACGGGAACATGTTGGGCAAGCTACTACATCAATACCACGAGTTCTTAAGTGCATGCTCTTTAAGATAGCCCAACCTACCTTAACTTCCTCAACAGGATCAGCGGCTAATGATACACGTAAAGTATCACCAATGCCCTTAGACAAGAGCATACCAATACCAATGGATGACAATACGGTACCACCAGTTAGACCACCAGCCTCAGTAATGCCCAAATGTAATGGAGCATCGGTTTTAGAGGCTAATAACTCATAAGAGGCTACACATAAATTAAGTTCTGAGGCCTTTACAGAAAAAGCATAGTCGACAAAATTATGGCTTTCTAAAATTTCAGCTGAACGTAGTGCTGCTTCAACCATAGCATCTGGATTTGGAGAGCCATATTTGTCTAATAAATCTTTATCTAAAGAACCAGCATTTACACCTACACGAATTGGCAGTCCATGATCTTTAGCCGCCTGACATACAGCCTCAACCTTATGACGTGCACCAATATTGCCAGGATTAATTCTTAAAGCAGCGGCACCATTTTTAGCACATTCAATGGCAATGCGATAATCAAAGTGAATATCCGAAACAATAGGAACATCTACAGCTTTAACAATCTGACCAAAAGCTTCCGCAGCTTCCATGGATGGCACGGAAACACGAACAATATCAGCTCCAACATCAGCTAAGGCCTTAATTTGTGCCACAGTTGCTTCAACGTTCAAAGTATCGGTACAGGTCATACTTTGAACAGAAATAGGAGCATCACCACCTACTAACACTGAACCTACTTTAATTTGGCGTGACTTTCTACGCTCAATTTTAGGAGCTTGCCATTCCATGAACTATCCTCGTCTACAACAGATCTAATTTATCTTTATTAAGCGCCTATAAAGTACTTAATAAAAAATCAAACTTACAATCATACCCTACAAGCAAAGATATCTAAACGTCTTACCTATGTATATACATACTAAAAGAGGCCAAACTGTAATAAGTCAGGCCTCTTAGTAAATTATATAATCAATTTGACTTAAGCTTTTGATAAGAACTTATCATAAAGCTCAAAGAAGGTATTTTCACTAACGCATTGGTAGTTCAAGCTTTACTTGCTTATCCTTTGGCATCTTAACATTACCACCTTGATAATGAATCTTTACTGCTTGAGTATCAGAAAGCTCCACTACAATTGGAGGAATACCAATTACTTTGATGCTCTTAGGAGCATCATAAACACCAGAGGCTAATACTTTCTTTTGGCTGTCTACAATTCTTAGAGCAACCTTCTTTACTACCTCAATCTCAGCGCTATTAAGACTAGCTAAACCTTCTCTATTAGTGAGTTTAACTTTAGAGGAAATATCTTTAAGCTTATCTTTAAGCTCAATTTTCTCCTCAGCAACCTCTTTAGGCTCTTGCTTGGCTTTAGCCTCATCACTCTTAGCTTGCTCAGCTACAGCCTCTTTTGCCAAAGATAGATTGGTAGAGCTATCAGAGGCCTTGTGCTCAGATTGTTGAACAGCCTGTGGCTCGGCCTGTGGCTCGGCCTGTGGCTCAGATATTTGCTCCTGCGAGGAGGCAGCAATAGAGATATTTTTATTATTCTCTACTTTGCCCTGTTCGCTAGCAACCATCATAGAGGCTTTAGTCTCTACTCTATCAGCTAATAAAGAGCTTGATGGTTTAATGCTATTAGCTGGCAAAGCTAAAGAGCGTGGTTGCTCTACCTTATTGTCAGCTACAGCCTCATTATTCTTAGAACTTGCAGCTAGGGCTTGAGCCTGAGCAGTGGCACGAGCTGTATTTGGACTTACTACTTTAACCTCAGGAGCCTGACTATTTTCAGGAGCATCAATCACCACTGGGTTATCAGTATTACCAATTTGCATCTGACCAGTGACTAAAGGCTCAGAGCTGTCATGATTGGCAACAACAGTAGTTTGAGGATTAACTAAGGTACCATCATTATCTTTGCTCTTGTTGCCTTCACTAGCACTAAACACAAAGTAACCTGCAGTAGCTACTAAAATCATGCTCACTACTAAAACCCAGTTGCGAGCCATTTGTTTATCTACTTTGTTATGACTCTTTTCATGAGCGATTGATACTGTCTCACTAATATTTTGTAAGTACAAATCAAACATCTCATCTGGGTTAAGCTTCATTAAAGCGGCGTAATTCATAATGAAAGCTTTAGAAAAGCTAACACATGAAGAATTATTGAGTCTGTCATTCTCAATATCAGCAACAGTCCCAGTACGAGCCTTAATCTTAGAGGCGACCTCTTGAATAGTCATACCAGACTTTTGGCGGTGATAACGTAAAATAGCACCTACTGTCTTGAGGTTTTCTAAGCTTTCACTGGTGTAATCCATATTGTTATAAGGATCTGCAATGGCCTCACGAACAACATTAGGATCGTCATCATATTCAGGCTCAAAAAGCTCTAATTTGGCATCATTTTGAGATGTAGTGCTGCTATCTTCAGTATCAATAGCGGCATTGTTTGAAACAATAGATTCATCTTGCTTAATTGGTTCGGCCTCTTTATTGGCCTGTTGTGAATCACTCATCTTAGTTCCAACATTTTCATAAAATCTTATGGTAGATACTAATCTATGTTTGAGAGCAAAGAAAAACCCTATTATCCATAATCAGGGCTCAATCAATTAAGAGCCCTTATTTAGGCTTATAAATATTAAAGATCTACAGGTTTAACTATGGCTTTGATTGGCTGATCTACTAAAGACTGCACATGGTCTTGTTGCTCACGCAACTTACGATCACGAACTTGTCCAGCTAACTGACCACAAGCAGCAGCAATATCGTCACCTCTAGTAGTACGAGTTACTACAGTAAAGCCATACTGCTCAACTAAAACTTTATAGAATCGATCTACACGACTATTGCTTGGACGCTTGTACTCTGATTCCTCATGAGGATTAAATGGAATCAAGTTAATCTTACAAGGTAAGTCTTTTAAGAGATGAGCTAACTCATGAGCTTGCTCAATGCTGTCATTAATATGATCTAATAGCACATACTCAATAGTAACACGGCCACAATTGGCATTAGAGTTATCTACATAGTTACGTACTGCATCAAACAAGGTGTCTAAAGGGAACTTTTGATTTACAGGCACTAAAATATCACGCAATTCATCGTTAGGAGCGTGTAAAGACAAAGCTAGTGCCACATCAACTTTACCAGCAATCTTATTTAAAGCTGGAACAATACCAGAGGTGGAAATAGTTACTCTTCTTTTAGAAAGAGCAAAGGCATTGTCTGATAACAAAAGCTTTACTACAGACAAAACATTTTGCACATTTAGCAAAGGCTCGCCCATACCCATCATTACAACATTAGAGATAGGTTTTTGCTCTTTGTTTTCGCTAAAGCCAACACGAGAGGCAGCTCTCCATACTTGGCCAATAATTTCATGAACTTTTAAATTACGGTTAAAGCCTGACTTTCCTGTACGGCAAAATGAGCACTTAACAGGACAGCCTACCTGAGTAGAAATACATAAAGTATTACGATCTTTTTCAGGAATTAATACTGTTTCTACTAACTGACCATCACCCACGTCTAAAGCCCATTTAATGGTGCCATCACTAGAGCGTTGCTCAGTTACAATTTCAGGAGCTTTAATGTAAGCAATTTGCTTTAAAAGAGCACAGCTTTCCTTTTTGACGTTGGTCATTTTATCAAAGTCAACTACGCCATATTGGTAGATCCATTTTAATAGTTGGGTAGCACGGAAAGGTTTCTCACCATGAGCAACAAGAAACTCTTTTAAAGTATCAGGATCCATATCCATTAAGTTGACAAGATTATCTGACATAACACCTTCTGAAATTCATTAAAAAAGCCATTGAAAAAATGAAATTATACAAAAAAATAATTTGCTTATGTCTTAATATTGCTAAGCAAAGCTGATTTAATTTCCCTAGTGGCTCAATAGTAAAAAATTTTATCTTGAAATAATTTACTAAAAAGGTCTTGCCCCAATTGCTCAGAACAAGACCTTTGTTTAATAAAAGCAATGAAAGATTAACTAAATTTCATTACTTATTATTAACGTCGTAGCTCTTTAATGACCAAATATTGTGTACGTAATCCTCGATAGAACGATCAGAGGAGAACTTGCCCATAGAAGCAGAGTTGATAATAGCAGCACGAGCCCAACGCTCCTTGTCCTTATAAAGCTCCTCAACACGCTTGTGAGCATCACGATAAGAGGCAAAGTCAGCTAATACTAAGAACGGATCGCCGTGGTCTAATAATGAGCGCTTAATAGAAGATAAAGCACCAGGCTGACCAGGGGTGAAGTAATCAGTATCGAGCCAATCTAAGACAGCCTTTAAGTCCGCATCGCTATTGTAGAAGTCCCATGGATTGTAGCCCTTGGCCTTAAGATCCTGAACCTCTTGTACGCTTAGACCAAAGATGAAGTTATTCTCCTCACCAGCCTCAGCAACAATCTCGATGTTAGCACCGTCCATGGTACCTAAGGTAAGAGCACCATTCATAGCAAACTTCATGTTAGAAGTACCAGAAGCCTCGTAACCTGCAGTAGAAATCTGCTCAGAAACATCAGCAGCTGGAATAATCTTCTCAGCTAAGCTTACACGATAGTTAGGAATGAATACTACCTTAAGCTGGTTGCGAATACGGTGATCATTGTTAATGCGCTCACCAATCTTATTGATAGCGTAGATAATATCCTTAGCTAAGGTATAAGCAGGAGCTGCCTTAGCACCAAAGATAAATACCTGAGGCACAATAGTCTTGGTAGGATCACTTAATAACTCACGATATAAGTGGAGGATATATAGTAAGTTTAAGTGCTGACGCTTGTACTCATGGAGACGCTTGACTTGTACGTCAAAGATTGCGTGAGGGTCAACCTCAACACCGCATAACTTCTTAATCTCAGCAGCTAAAGCAACCTTGTTCTTGTACTTAACGTCCATGAAGCGCTTTTGGAAGTCTGGCTTATCAGCAAATGGACGCATCTTAGCACATGAGTCTAAGTGTAGCGGCCAATCCTTACCAGAAACCTCATTGTAAAGCTCAGCTAAGCCTGGGTTACATGCTAATAACCAACGACGTGGAGTTACACCATTAGTTACGTTGCAGAAGCGATCTGGCCAAATTTGAGCAAACTCTGGGAATAATTGCTCACGAACTAATTGAGAGTGGATCTCAGCTACGCCGTTAACGCGACGGGAGGCGATAACAGATAAGTGGGCCATACGAACCATACGGCATGGGCCTTCTTCGATGATAGAAAGCTTAGCACGCATACCATTATCATTAGGCCACTTACGAGCAACTTCACCGTCTAAGAAACGAGCATTGATCTCATAAATGATCTCTAAGTGACGTGGTAATAAGCGCTCGAAGAGGTATACAGGCCACTTCTCTAAAGCCTCTGGCAATAAGGTGTGGTTAGTATAGGCAAAGACATCAGTTACGATCTTCCATGCGCTATCCCAATTTAAACCTTCCTCATCTAATAATAAGCGCATTAACTCAGCTACAGCGATAGCTGGGTGAGTATCGTTGAGCTGAATAGCGATCTTAGAGGCAAAAGCTGAGTAATCGTGGTGGTGAGCACGATTGTAACGACGTAAAATATCTCTTAAGGAAGCGGCACAGAAGAAGTACTGTTGGGTAAGACGTAACATCTTGCCAGCTTCGGTAGAGTCATTAGGGTATAAAACCTTAGAGATGGTCTCAGATGCTGCCTTTTCCTCTTGAGCATCTACGTAACCACCTGCGTTAAATACGTCCCAGTTAAATTGCTCGTTAGCACGAGACTCCCATAAACGTAATACAGTTACGGAAGAGCCACGGAAACCAACTACAGGAATGTCCCAAGGTACAGCCTTGATGATGTGATCAGGGTGCCATACTTTGTGAATGGTGCCATCAGGAGCAACTTGATCCTCTACATAACCACCAACAGGAATTTCTTGAACAGACTCAGGACGGCAAACTTCCCATGGACAGCCGTACTCACGCCAAGAATCTGGACGCTCAACCTGACGACCACCACGAATTTCTTGACGGAACAAGCCGTTTTCATAGTGTAAGCCGTAACCAATGGATGGGTACTTTAAGGTAGCTAAGGAATCAATATAGCAAGCAGCTAAACGACCTAAACCACCGTTACCTAAAGCCATATCAGGCTCTTCATCGCAAATGGCATTGATGTCTACACCTAAAGAAGCTAAAGCATCTTTACAGGTATTGTAAACTTCTAAGTTGCAAAGATTATTAACGGTTAAACGGCCCATTAAGAACTCAGCAGATAAATAGTTCACCGCACGAGTATCGTTGCCTGCGTGAGTAGCTTGAGTCTGGGTTAAACGCTCGAAAACTAATTCATTAACTGCGTAAACTACTGCTTGCCACCAAGCTAAATTGGAGGCCTTCTTCTCTGAGGTACCAATAGTTCTTCTTAAGTGGTTAACAATTGACTGCTTAAATTGCTCTACAGTTGGCTTGAATAAGTCACTCTCATTAGAGCAATCACAATTGTCAACGGCAGTAGTTACTGCACTCTTAGCAACTTCAGTTTCCTGGCTAGCTACGGTTTTCACAGTCTGAACTGGAGCTGATTTCTTACTATGCTTACTGGCCATTTAATCCTCCAAAAGATTATTAAGAGCCGAATCAATTTTCTATTACTGAGCACTAAGTCCCATGTTTCAAGGAAATCTAACCATCTTAATTTTAATTAGTAAAACACAATTAAAAAGTTAGTGCTCCAATTAATTTTGAGGTATTGCTTAATTCAAAGCTTGAACAAACTATATGACAACTAAACTAAAGCATCTAGTCTGATGATTGGGGGTAACCTTGTTGTTTGTCTGTACGTCTATCAGATGAAGACGACAACATAGTTTTGCCTAATCTAATAAACTACCTGCCTTTAGCTAAGGCAAGAGATCCTACCGCAAATTATATTGAATAGATAAAACCTATATCCATAAACAAAACATATGTATCATATTATTATATGATAGATAGCTTTGCTATTTGGTATGGCGATTGTACCACAAGAACAGCTTAAAATTTGCAAAGTATTATTAAGCAATAGCAATTTTATGGAATTTTTGCACACAACTTAAAAGTTAATAATTTCTTAATAGATACATGATGCAAGGTGATATAAAATTATCAATTTTAGTTAGCCACAGCTAACTAATAGCTTGCTAAGCTTGCTATTTAGCCCTCTTAGCCCTAAGTGTCATACTAACTTAACCCTCTTTAGCGACCCTAAAACTACCCCTCTTCTAATAAGATCTAACCCCAATCACCACTTTTGCCAAAATATACTTTTGCCCAACAATAATGCAAAGGCACAGAAAAGATATCACGACCATTTTCATAGCCACCTAAAAACAATAAGGGTGTTTGTTCAAAACAAACACCCTTATTTAAATCTTAGAACTTAAGCTCATCTGGGATAGGTAATTCTTTATCCAACTCTCGAGGAGGCTGCGGTGCCTTACCCTCTCTATAAGCCTTAGTTCCTAAAACCCATGCTAACACTTGCGCTACCGCTTGGAACAGACCACGAGGAATTTCACGATCCAAATCAGTAGTGTAGTATAAAGAACGAGCTAAAGGCGGTAGTTGCAGTACTGGAATCTTGTACTCTCGTGCAATTTCCTTAATCTTTTCTGCTACCTCATCCACACCCTTTGCTACCACTAAAGGAGCTAACTCTCCATTAGGGTCATAAGATAAAGCTACTGCATAATGGGTTGGGTTGGTAACTACCACATCAGCTGTAGGTACCTTAGACATCATACGACGAGCAGCCATCTCGTACTGCATACGTTTCATACGACTCTTAATTTGCGGATTAC
Organism: Anaerobiospirillum sp. NML120448; assembly: GCF_023050945.1. GTDB lineage: Bacteria > Pseudomonadota > Gammaproteobacteria > Enterobacterales > Succinivibrionaceae > Anaerobiospirillum. Next base: position 28,104 of record NZ_JALKIM010000030.1, read on the forward strand.
CTTCGGTCTCCTTCATTTCATCTTTAAGTTCCTGTTTGGTCATACGCAATTGTTGACGGTATTGCCAAATTTGGAAAGGAACATCAATTAAGATGATTGGGATCATGGCGCACACAATGATTACCATGAAAATAAACAGGATCACAAAAGCATCGTGTACCGCTGAATATACGTCAATATAAGATAAACGTAATATTTGATTGATACGACCGCTAATCAAAAAGTAGCAAATCGAACCAATACAAGCTACCTTAGCAATACTCTTAATGAGCTCAACTACTGAGTTCATACTAAAAATACGCTTAAAACCATTGATAGGATTAAGCTTATCTGGCTTAGGCATGATAGCTTCGGTTGAAAAGTTCATGCCACCAATCATAATATTGCCAAAGAATGCTGCTACCAACATAGTTCCACAAATACCTAAAATAGGAATAGCAATGGTAAATATGTGTTGGTAGAAAATACGTCCCATCTCATAAAGATCAAAAACTTGTTCTTTTTCAAGAGTAAAGGACTGCTTCATAATGTTCAACATGCCTTCTCCTAAGAACGTAGACATGATCCATATTGAAGCCACACCTGAGAGCAGTACAAAGAATGTTCCTGCCTCACGCGATCGAGGAAGTTGACCTTTTTTGCGCGCGTCTGATATTCGTTTACCAGTCGGCTCTTCGGTCTTCTCCTGTCCATCGGACGACTCGGCCATTTCATCTCCTCTGTCAGTGCTCTAAACAAAGCTGTAAATAAGCGACAATTACCAGCAAGCTCAAGGCTAATGCTTGCCTAAACTAACGATTATTACAACTTGTCAAAGCTAGGAAGACCTTGGATAAATCCAAAGCCCTGGCGCTAAAAGTTAAAACAAAGTCTTGCAACCAAATTTATGATCTCAAAAGCTCACAGGCTGTACGCTCATAAATTCAAAATAGTATGCGACCACCAACACCTATCTACCAACTAATTAGCGTAGTTGCAGTAGCAGGATCAATAAAAAACCAGCAAGCTTACTTTAGCAAAAGCAAACTTAAGCTTAATTAAAGCACAAACTAAGCCAATATGCCAAAAAATAAGGGCCAAAAACCTGATAGTTTTGACCCTTATTTTCATATGCTATAGCACCAACCAATGATAATTAATCCATTAATTGTGCTTTATCGCCATTTTGCTCTAACCAAACACGACGATCTGAGGCTCTCTTTTTAGACAATAACATGTCAAATAAAGCAAAGGTCTCATCTTGTACTTGATCTTCTAAAGTCAATTGCATTAAACGGCGAGATTGAGGAGCTAAGGTAGTTTCACGTAATTGCTCAGGATTCATTTCACCTAAGCCCTTAAAGCGCTGAATTTTAATATTCTCAGCCTTAGCACCACGTTTTAGTAACTGCTTTTGCTTTAATGCCAATTCAGCATCATCTAAAGCATACTCTTTGTCTTTGCCACTATCGATACGATATAAAGGAGGGCAAGCTACATAAACATGGCCTTCCTTTACTAATTTGGTAAAGTGACGCACAAATAAGGCACATAACAGAGTACCAATATGCAAGCCATCAGAGTCAGCATCAGCCAAAATACAAATCTTGTTATAACGCAAGCCCTCTAAATTATCACTATCAGGCTCTAAGCCTATAGCAATAGAAATAGAGCGAATTTCCTCTGAGGCTAAAGCAGTATTAGCAGATACTTCCCAGGTATTTAAAATTTTGCCACGTAAAGGCAAGATAGCCTGGAAGGAGGCATCACGAGCTTGACGAGCTGATCCACCTGCTGAATCACCCTCAACAATAAAGAGCTCACTACGAGACGGATCAGTAGAAGTACAGTCAACTAGCTTACCTGGTAATTGTGGGCCACGAACTGACTTTTTACGCTCTACTACTTTAGCTGAGGCCTCACGTACTTTGGCGGCACTAATAATTAAGTTAGCTAAAGCCTTAGCACTCTCTAAGTTAGCATTGAGGTATAAAGAAAAACGATCTTTAACTACACCCTCAACTAAAGAGGCACATTCACGTGAAGAGAGCTTTTCCTTAGTTTGACCAGCAAATTGTGGATCACGTATCTTTACTGATAAAACAAAAGAACATCCTGCCCACACATCATCTGCTACTAATTTTAAATTGCGTGGCAAGAGATTGTGCAAATCACAAAACTCACGCATAGCAGAGAGCAGACCTACACGGAAACCATTAACGTGGGTACCACCTTCGGCAGTAGGAATTAAGTTAACAAAAGACTCTCTTACTCTTTCATTAGAATCAATTTCCCAAGCTACCGCAAAAGCCACCTCATAGTCATCACTCTTAACGACATCAGAATAAGGAACGGCTGGCAAAATTTCACGATTAGAACATTGATTTAATAAGTAATTACCTAAAGAGCCTTCGTGAGTCCAAGTAAATTGCTCACCTGTCTTTTTATTTAAACAATGTACGGTGAGGTTAGGACAAAGCACTGCTTTGGCCTTTAATAAATGCATTAAGCTCTTAAAGTTAAAATTACCATTATCAAAATAAGAGCTATCAGGGTAGAAACGAATAGAAGTACCTGTTTCTTTTTTATCGCAAGTACCTATTTCATGTAAATTTTCAGCCTTATTGCCATTTTCATAAGCAATAGCGTAAATCTTACCTCCACGCTTAACCTGAGCTTCTAAGCGAGTAGATAAAGCATTCACTACACTCACACCCACACCATGCAAGCCACCAGAAAAACCATAGTTTTCCTTGTTAAACTTGCCACCAGCGTGTAAACGGCCAAAGATCAGCTCAATAGCAGGAACCTTTTCAACAGGATGTAAATCTACAGGCATACCACGACCGTTATCCACTACTTGTAGTGAATTGTCTTCATGTAATACCACTTCAATTTCATTAGCATATCCAGCTAAAGCTTCATCTACTGAGTTATCAATTACTTCCATGCCTAAATGGTTAGGACTGGTAGTATCAGTATACATACCTGGACGACGACGTACTGGCTCTAAACCCTCTAAGACCTCAATAGAGGAGCCGTCATATACCGATTCGACCTTTTTTACCATAGCGCTCACAATCCTTTAAAGCTTATTGGCTATCTTCTTTTAGACGTAAATAGGAATTATCACATTTGCTTGATATACGACAATTTCTATTTAAGCCCTCACTAGTATTAATATAGGAAACACAGCCCACATACTCTTGAGCTAACGCAGGCAAGATTATCATATTATTTATATCTTATAGCCGTAATAGTTAATATTTTTTAGGCAATGTACCCCCAATACATCATAATCCCACCACCTCAACTCAAGACCCAACACCACAAAACCACCAAATATAAGCCATTTTCAACCCCAAACTACAAACAAAACCACCCTCCTTCACCATCAACCACTGCTCCACACAGTCAAGCTAACACCCCAGCACTCAACCATCACTCACCCAAAAGTTATCCAGCCTCCCTCAATTTGACCAACCACAAAAACAATCTCCCCATCCCTACTTAGCCATTGCCAGAACCATAACAATGGCTCAGGACAGAGGTCTAGAAGCGGCGACTCCAGCCCTATCTTATGAGTTAGCAATGCAATCAGTACTACGCTTTATGCTCACCCCAGGTAATAAAAGCAGCCCAAGGCTCTGGCCATGGCTATGACCATGGCCCAAACCTAGACTGTAGTGAAGGCTATGACTATAGCCATACTTATGCCTTATGCCTTTGCCTTGGCTATGGTGCATAAGTATTAGGGATTGATCAGGCTTTGGTGTTTGTGAAATTTTGGGGCAAAATGGCCGCTGATTAAAAAATTTTAAAATTTTTGTAAAAAGTTGTTGACAGTAAAATTTGCAACTGTATAATGAGCATCGTTTTCTGACGACGTGGGGTTATAGCTCAGTTGGGAGAGCGCTTGCATGGCATGCAAGAGGTCAACGGTTCGATCCCGTTTAGCTCCACCAGAAAGAAAACACGACCAGATGGGGGTATAGCTCAGTTGGGAGAGCATCTGCTTTGCAAGCAGAGGGTCTACGGTTCGATCCCGTATACCTCCACCATTTAAGTTGGGGTTATAGCTCAGTTGGGAGAGCGCTTGCATGGCATGCAAGAGGTCAACGGTTCGATCCCGTTTAGCTCCACCAAAACTTAAACATTCTGGTTACCCATCGTGGGGGTATAGCTCAGTTGGGAGAGCATCTGCTTTGCAAGCAGAGGGTCTACGGTTCGATCCCGTATACCTCCACCATTTAAGGCCTTAGTTGGTCTTTTTTTATCCTAACTAATTGACAGTAGTTTTATCCACTGTATAATTAGCACTACTCTTGTGGGGGTATAGCTCAGTTGGGAGAGCATCTGCTTTGCAAGCAGAGGGTCTACGGTTCGATCCCGTATACCTCCACCATTCCAAGACCTTAAATGGTCTTTTTTTATCTCATCTTGTTGTATCTATCAAAACTACCAAGTTTTGCCTAGTTTTCCTGTCTTAATATCTTTTACATGCAACTTACAAATAAGTGTTTGCAAGAGAGATTTTTTTCAGTATTTTCTAAAAAAATTTACTTACATACATACATGCATGTACGTATAATAGACTAAAAATAGCACAAAGACTTGATGCTAAAATTAAGGTATCATTCTAATTGCTTGTCAATAAGGACTTTTAAATGCCCCCTTTTTATTACAAGTCCTTGTCGAATTAATTTATTTATTGCTTAAAAGCGTCATTAATACATAGTGTGTGGCCTAATTTGCCTAAGTCGTTTTTAAGTACTTGATTGATTGAGGTTGCTCAATGCGTTTAAAAGTCGGAATGTTAGCCTTGGCTGTCGCTGGTCTTATGAGCTCCAGCATCTCTACTGTCCAAGCAGAAGATCTATTAGATATTTACAATGAAGCCTACCAAAGAGATCCTGTAGTTTTACAGGCTAAGGCTAATAGAGATAAGGCAGTTGCAGCCATTGATGAGGCTACTGCCGCTTTATTACCACAAATTAAATTAACTGCTGGCCTTAGCGCCTCCCGTGTAAACCCAGCAGGTAAGAGTTCATCCTACAATAGCTCTACTGCTAAAGGCAGCGTTGATTTATCTCAAGCTATTTGGAGACATAGCTCTTGGGTCAATAGAGATATTGCCACTAAAGCCGCAGCTCAACAGGAGCTTGTTTATGCTGATGCTATGCAGCAGTTAATCTTACGTGTCTCCCAAGCTTACTTCTCTGTATTAAATGCCGTAGATAGCGTAACTTTCGCTAAAGCTAATCAGGCTGCTTTAAAAAGACAGCTTGATGAGGCTACTCGTCGTTTCCATGTAGGTTTAATTGCAGAAACTGACCAGTTAGAAGCTCAGGCAGCCTACGACTTAGCATCAGCTCAAGTTATTAATGCTGAGAATATCTTAATTAACTCCTATGAAGAAATTCGTAAGTTAATTGGCCGTCAGGTTACTTCCTTAAATGCTTTGGATGCCAAGCGCTTCACTCCATTCCCTGTAACACGCACTATTAGCCAAATTGTTAACTCTGCTGAGCAAAACAACTTGTCCTTACAAGCTAGCATAGTAAGTCGTGATATTGCTAAAGACCAAATCTTATTAGCTCAAACTGGTCACGAGCCAACTATCGACATAGTAGGCTCAGTAGGTGTTGCTAATAACAAGTATTCTATCGATGCTATGTCAGCTCAAGAAGGCACCAGCAATCAAAGCACTATTGGCGTTAACTTTAATATGCCTCTTTACTCAGGTGGCGCAGTTAGCTCTCAAGTACAACAGGCAGAACATGCTTATGTAGCCGCCTCTGAGGCTTTAGAATTAGCTCACCGTACTATGGTTTCAAACGCCAACAACAACTATAACAACGTTCAAGCAGCTATTTCATCCGTTAATGCTTATGCCCAGACTGAGCGCTCAGCTCAAAGTGCTTTAGAGGCTACCCAAGCTGGTTATGAAGTTGGTACACGTACTATTTCTGACGTACTCAATGCTACTCAGCAGCTTTACTCTGCCAAGCAGGCTTTATCAGCTGCTCGCTTTAACTATGTGATGTCACGCCTACAATTACTCTATACCGAGGGTAATTTAACTATTGATGACATTGATGCTATCAACCGTGGTTTAGAGCGCCAAGCTACTAATATGCCTAAGGCTAGCCACATGAACGCTCAATAGCTATAAGCTTGTAATCACTAAGCTTTCAAGCTAAAAAGGCCTCTTAGCAACAAGACTAAGAGGCCTTTTTTAATTAGCGCTTGAACTTAACTAAGCTTGGCTTTGAATCTTTTTAACAATATTAGAAGTTGAGCAATTGTCGACAAAATTTAAAATCTTAACACTGCCACCGTTGGCTAGTACTTCTTTGTGACCTGCAATTTGCTCTACTTTGTAATCACCGCCCTTAACTAAAATATCAGGCAAAATACGAGCGATTAAGCGCTGTGGAGTTTCCTCAGAGAAAGGCACTACCATATCAACACAACCTAAAGCGGCTAATACATCCATACGGTTCTCTAAAGGAACAATTGGTCTAGTAGGGCCCTTTAAGGTTTGTACTGATTCATCTGAGTTAACTGCTACAATGAGTACATCACCTAAGGCACGAGCCTTTTGCAAGTAGTCGACGTGACCTTTATGGAGAATATCAAAGCAGCCATTAGTCATAACAACTTTCTTACCTTTTTGCTTTAAGAAAGCCACTTCCTCAACTACTTCATCCTCACTCATTACGCCCATATGCTTGCAAGAGTGACCACGACCATTAATAACCTCATCTAACTCTCTTGGAGTTACAGTTGAAGTACCAAGCTTACCAACTACTATACCGCCCGCTCTATTAGCAATAGCGCAAGCTAAAGGTAAGTCACAACCACTGGCTAAGCTAGCGGCTAAAGTTGCAATAACAGTATCGCCCGCACCAGTTACATCGTAAACTTCACGTGCATAAGTTGGAATGTGTAGTGCGTCCTTACCTGGGACAATTAAAGACATACCATCTTCAGAGCGAGTAACTAATAAAGCCTCAAGTGAAAACTCCTTAATCAGATTTAAAGCTTTTTTCTCTAAATCATCGTTATCCTGAACTTTACCTACTACAGCTTCAAATTCAGACATATTAGGAGTTAATAAAGTAGCGCCACTGTAACGAGAAAAATCAGTGCCCTTAGGATCAACTAAGACCTTGATATTTTTAGAGCGGCACTCTTGAATCATAGTCTGTACCGAAGACAAGGCACCCTTACCGTAGTCAGAGCAAATAACTACTTTGGTATCACGCATGCACTTTCTTAAAGTTGATAATAAACTGCCCTGATCTACCTTGTCATAGCCTTTTTCAAAGTCGACTCTTAATAATTGTTGGTGACGGCTTAAAATTCTTAATTTGGTAATGGTAGGCAACTCCTCACTAACAATAAAGCGAGGATCAATGTTTTTATCTTTAAGCAATTGCTCTAAAGTTTGGCCAGCTTCATCTTGACCTACAATACCTACTAGATCGCACTCAATACCTAAAGAGGCCAAGTTTAAAGCTACGTTAGCAGCACCACCTGCACGGTTTTCATAACGATCTACATTTACTACAGGCACGGGAGCTTCAGGCGAGATGCGGCTAGAAGATCCATACCAATAGCGATCTAACATAACATCTCCAACAACAGTTACGCGACCTTTAAAATTAGGGAGTCTTATAACTTCCATCACTCTCTCCTAAAAAACAAAATAACCCGTGAGAATGTATCATTAAGATTAACTAAGCAATAATAGCAAAATTTTATTATATCGATTTAGCAATCTTAATTTTTTACCAAAAAGCCCCGTGCTCCCCCATATCCCCAGCCATAGCCCTACCAAGACTTTCCCACATAGCTAAGGCTATAGCCATAGCCATAGCCATAGCCATAGCCATGGCTCTGGGCCAGGGCCATGACCATGGCCATGTAGCTGGTAACGACACTAAAGACCATACTCCATAATATTTTTAGCCATAGCCATAGCTTTTACCCAATTTAACTAAAGCCCACTATCTTAGAGCACCATGCTTAATACCTGCACTATTACATAGTAATGCCTTTAGACTAAGTGCTATTTTCAGCGGCTAAACTTCAATTATTATTTGATGAGATAAATTTTTGCTTTAAAATAAAGGCAACAATTGTTCATAATGCGACCAACTCGCCCACTCTGCAAAGCCAAGTAGTATTTCATAACTCCCTTTTACCAAGAGATTCAAAATGCCTCAACAACCAAGCCCATTTAAGGATATCGCCCTATGGCCTCTGCCACATATTGCTATTGTGTCGGCTATGGGTATGATTTTTGGTTTTGACCTAGGTGCCGTATTTATTAACCATAATGTAGTCTCTGACTTTTACCTAATTGCTGATAGCAGATCTGATATTGTTACTGGCACCTATATTCTTGGCTTTATCTTTGGTGTTTTTATCGCAGGCTATGTTACCTACGGATCTGGTAGAAAGATTTCTATTATTTCCAGCATTACTGTAGGTTCTTTAGCTATTTTTGCCTCACTAGTAGCGCCAGATTACTCTATCTTATTGTGCTCAGAGCTTGTTATTGGATTCTCTTTTGGCCTCTATTTAATCTCAGCCTTGTTATACAACTGTGAAATTATGTTGCCTAATAAACGAGGACTGAGCTTAATGATGATCCCTATTAGTATTTTGATAGGCACATTATTCTCTTTTATTAGTGATTATGATCTTTACACTAATCCCTTCATGGTCTTTATCGTATTTTTCTTGATCAACGTAGTTTTAGTATCAATTGCCACAGTAAAGCTACATGAATCACCACGCTACTTAGCACTAATAGGATCATCAGACGCAGCTCTTTCAGTACTATTTAAATTACGTCATGATATGGGTATGGCTGCACGAGAACTAGCTGAGATTAATGAGTGCTGTCGAGGCGAAAGTCGTGGTTTTGAGTTTTTCTTACAAAACACTATTTATCGCCGTCTGTTAGCCTTTTTATGTATTACTACTTTCCTTTTCAATATAGGCGGAGTAACTATCATCCCTTATATTTTAATGGACAATATTTCTTTAAAACTGGTATGTGAAAGTGCCCAAAACTGCCACTATACATTGAACAACAATGTAGTTTACATAACCTTTGGCGTAGCTTTTATCGCTGTATTACTTCATGCCTTAGCCAGTGAGCATAACAAAAGACGCTTAGTAGTTTTATATAGCTATAGTCTAGGCATTGTGTTTTTGTTTATTGCTGCTTTAGTTTCAATGTTTGAATCAAGCGCCATCTACCAGTTTGCTCTTTTAGTGTCTTTATTACTCTTTATCATTTTTACTTTTGGCGCTTTTGTTGTCTTTATAACTGTTATTAGCATTGAACTTATGCCTATTCGTGGTCGTGAATTTGGTATTGCCGCAATCTTTTTATCTCACGGCCTAGGAGTATTGGTATCCATTAACTTTTATGCCCCTATTCTTCATTTATATGGCTTTACTGGCTTGCTAACTTTTGGAGGCTTAGTATCTTTACTAGTGCTTTATTTTTGCTACTTATATTTACCAAACCCAGGCAAAAATTCCCTTGAGAATATTGAAAGCCGCATTTTATCGTCCGAGGCCTTCTCTAAAATTAACCAAACACCTACTACCCACAACTAACACTTTACCGCATTATGGCCAGCTCTTTGGCCTAGCCTTCTACCATGGTGCCATGGCAAATGGCTATAGCAGCTATAGCTGCTATAGCGCTGTGGCGCTATGGCTTCGTTCTGGTGATATCTTTTACCCACTCATGGCCAACTATTTGGCCAAAATTCATACGATTAAACTATAGGGGCTATAGAGGCCAAGTTAGCTATTAGCTATGGGGCTACGGCTTAGCTTTAGTCAGTGCTTTATACAAGCAACGAGAGCTCTTTTGTTTAGTCTTTGGTGATAAAGGCTTTGTATAATGCAGCCATTGGGAATCAACATGGCTATTTCTTTCACTTAGCTGCAATTAATTGATTTTAGGTTTACAATTTAGCGCAAGTTAGCATAGGCTTTCTTAATTGCATTAAGAATAGAGTTTGTCAGATCATTAGTTTATTTTTGCATAATCTTAGTGTCATTCAAGCTAATTAATACAAGCCCTATTGTCATAGCTAAGTTTTCTTGTAGGTGATTAGTATGATGTTTTTTAATTTCTTAAAAAATTCTGCTCGAACTCTAATTAATGGTTTAGTTTTAGGAGTTGCTTTCATGTTTCCTTCTTTCACTGCACTGGCTGCTGATCAATTATTGGACGATTTTAAATACAGTGCAGAGCCTACCAACATCAAACAGAATTTAGCTCAAGCTTTGATGGAAGCAAATGGCGCTATTGTGATCGACGTTCGTACCAAAGAAGAGTATGACGCTGGCCATATTGAAAATGCCTATTTAGTTCCATTAGATGAGCTTAATGAAAGCACCATTGCTCAACACAAGGATCTTAAGCTCTTAAAAGAAAAAGACACTCCAGTACTTTTATACTGCCGTTCAGGTCGTCGCTCTGGTATTGTTATGAATGCTATGGCAAAAGCTGGTTTTAAAAATGTAATGAATATGGGCGGTGTTATTACTTGGGAATATGGTCTAACAACTGAATTACCAAAGAAGAGCTTTGCAGAGGCAGTTAAGGCTGTAACTCCTTATCAAAGCGCCAATTAATGATAGTTAAGCTTTAACTAAAAAATAGGAGCCTTTAGGCTCCTATTTTTTTTGTCTATTACCAACAATTTTCTCTAATACATCGATATTTATCATTGTATGATTTTGGTAATTTTTTCAACTCAACCTTTTTACAAATATTACATTGAGTTTCTGTTCGTAATATCTAGCTACCCTATATGACCAAGATATTTAGGCTTTTATTGAATTAAATCTATATAAAGA